>JANYJS010000103.1 GCA_025361765.1 Bacillota bacterium | reverse complement strand
GCCGAGCACGAATGCCCCCGCTGCGGCTCTAAAACCAGCCGGATCCACGACTACCGGATCCAACCTGTCAAGGATCTTGATGCCTTCGGCTCAAGAATCATTCTCAGGTCCTGTAAGCGCCGCTACGTCTGTCTTTCGTGCGGAAAACGCTTTGCCGAAAAGGCTGAATTTCTGCCAAGATATCATCGATTTACAACAAGGTTGAACGCCAGCCTTGTTAAAGAAATGGCCAGCGTAGATTCTATGAAAGAAATCGCGATTAGACATCATGTGTCAGTAACGACTGCAGCAAGGCTATTCGATCATGTAAGCTATCCTCGCCCGCATTTGCCCCAGGTGCTTTCCCTTGATGAGTTCAAAGGCAATACCGGCGGTAGCAAATTTCAGTGTATCCTGACAGATCCTTCCAAGAAGAAAGTGCTTGATATACTTGAAAGCAAAAAGTCTGAAAGCCTTTATAAATATTTTGGAGGTTTCAAAGACAGATCCAATGTAAAATATGTCGTTATCGATATGAGCACACTTTTTAGAGATGTGGCAACTGGCTGCTTCAGGAATGCCGTGATTGTTGCGGACAAATATCATGTAGTCAGGCAAGTGACCTGGGCTTTTGAGAGGGTTCGAATCGAGGTACAACGTAAGTGCGCCCCGGCATTGGTAAGCGTCAAGCCGAGCCAGACGCCACCTAATCCAGATCAATTTCATTTATACCAAGTAAATCACAAATAGCGTTGTTGATCATAATTCGAAATTCTTCATCATCGATATTGTGACTTTCGGCAAATTCCACGACATCATCTATAGTGGCTGCAAATTTGCGAGCCAAACGTATATTCTCTTTTTCCATCATTGTGAAATGCTCAATCACATAACCGGAATAGTCCATTTCAAAATCATATCTTGATATTTTTCCATCGGCGAAATCAGAGGCAAAATCTATCATAAATGCAGTATGCTTACCAACCTTCATCAGTCTTCCTCCCATACAAGTTTTTCCGGGATTGTATTCTTTGGCCTCGGAGAAAAAACCTTATCTGGTAATGCGCTGCTTCCAGGCAGAAGGTCACTAATTGATCCTGCGAAACCGGGCTTTCCCAGGTTAGGTGCATTAGTTAATATCCATGTTAAATACTCAAAAGGATTCAAGCCATTCTCTTTTGCTGTAACAATCAGGCTATAGTAGATTGCACTGGCTCTCGCACCGCTTGGTGTGTTTGAAAATAGCCAGTTTTTGCGGCCAATTACAAAGGGCTTGATGCTGCGCTCTGCCCGGTTGTTCGATATTTCCAATCGACCATCCAGTAAGTAGTGCTCAAGGTATTTCCGCTGAGATTTAGCATAATATACCGCCTTGCCCAAAAGCGTATTGGGCAGAACACTTAATCTTTCCATCCAATCAAAGAATTCATCCATCAAAGGCCTAGATAGCTGCTCCCTCTCCTTAATCCGGTTTTCCGGGCTTAGCAAAGCGAACTGTTTCTCAAAATGAAACAGCTTGTCTAAGTAGCTTACTCCCCTTGCAGCATTGGAGGCGGCTTGGCTTTCCTTCGGCAAACTTTTCATCGCATCAAACATCTTTCGCCGCAAATGCGCAAGGCAACCAACCACAGTGATGGATTCAGGTAACTTATGATAGGCCTCGTAGCCATCGCAATGGAGATAACCTGAAAAATCCTTTAGAAATTCCTGCGGATGAATATATTTCCTATCAGGCTGATATTCATACAGGACAAGTTGATGGCTAGCCTCTCCGCTAGTGCGGTAAAGCCACATGTAACTCTTTGACTGAGCTGTTTTCCCCGGCTCCCGGAGCACCTGAAGAACGGTTTCATCTCCATGAAGCACATCATGTTCACACAGCCGCTTTTTCATCACCTCATAAATTGGCTCTAGCCAAATTTCCGATGCCTTAATCAGCCAGTTGGACATGGTCTGGCGCGAAAGAAGGATGCCGCTTAGTTTCCACTCTTGCTCCTGCCTGTATAGTGGCGATGCCATCATGAATTTCTGCACCGCAATGTGTGCAATCGACTCAGGGGATGCAAATCCACCCTTTATGACAGGCTCTGGCATGACTGCTTTTACAAATGGAACTTTATCAGAAGTATTTTCACAATTCCGACATGCGTAAATATGGCGTACATGGCGTACAATAACCGCTTTCGCCGGAATAATCTTTAGTTCTTCCCGGGTTTCTTTTCCCATGGAATGAAGCTCACCCCTGCAATCCGGGCAGATGCAATCCGACCCAGCCAGTTCATACTCTATGATTTCCACAGGCAGATCTTCCGGTAGCCTGTCAGTTGTCAGGCGGGTTTTCTTGCGGTAATGGGCCTTTACCTCGGATAGGGATGGTTCGGGCAATGTCAAATCGGCACCAGCCTCTGCTTCATTAAAAAGGCTCATCTGATCGGTGTTGCTCTGTTCGCTAGATGTACCAAATTGTTTACGCCTTAAAAGATGAAACTGCTCCATCAGCCACTGATTCTGCTGCATAAGTTCCGTAATTTTGCGGTCTTTTTCTTCAATTATACTAAGCAGCTCTACTGCTGAAATTGTTTGCGTTTCCATAAGATAATTTTAACACAAAAAGCCTATGATTTCAAGCTTTCCAAGCTTTTTACGAGGAACTTTTACGAGTATTTTTTATGATATTTGTCGCTCAAAAACTTCTTTTCTGCTCAGTTTCTTTTCTAACTTAGCGCCATCAATCAAACATGCCAATTCCTTAGCATCAAGAGACATTGTCCCAGATTCTCCTTCCGCGGGCCAACGAAAGCGACCTCGCTCCAGCCGTTTGAAGTGAAGCCAGAAACCATCTCCATCCCATTCTAAAATTTTCAACCTATTCTTGCTTCTGTTGCAAAAAACAAACAACGCATTCGAAAACGGATCGACGGGAAAGTTCTCTTGTACTAGGCTCATCAACCCATTGATGCTTTTCCTCATATCGGTGCCTCCACAGCACAAATATACAGGTTTGTCACTCCATCTCATCACAGTGACCTTAGAGTATGGCATACTTTTTTCAATAGTTCAGAATCAGTCGTTGCGTTTACTGTGATATGGCAGCCATTGATTTCAATCTCCAACGCTTGGTTTATTGCTTGATTCTCCTGTGATCCAAGCTGAATCCATCCATGCGGAACAATATTTTTTAGTTCCGTTTCTTCAAGTTCTGCACACGCCGCCCGTCTCAACTTTTTCTGCCAGTAAAAATACAAATTTCTGTTTATCCCTTCTTCCTGGCAGAAGTCTTTTATGGTTTGGCCGCTGTTCTGTCGCTTTTGAATCACTTGCATCCATTGCGATAATCGGTATTCTGTCGTTACTTTTTTTGTGTCCATACAATCACTCCTTTCCTAGTTGGAAAAGTTTGCTTGCTTTTTCAACTTTTCCTAACTCGTTTATTGTGATTGTACTACACTTCGCTCATATTATTCTAGGTGAGGGTCTACTTGACGCTTAC
>JANYJS010000081.1 GCA_025361765.1 Bacillota bacterium | reverse complement strand
TATTAGGCATACACTTAAATAAAATGGGCAGTGAATGATAAGCTCAGCAAATAATAAAAATCTCTGGCACATTCTAAAATTATAGCGCCCGACATTTTGCAGATCAGTTGATACTTGTCTGCAAAACATATGATATGAGGAGGTAGCTCATGACTTTTTTTAAACATAAGACCTTGGTTGAAAATCCAGATGTCACAGTAAGACTCATGAAAGAGGATGGTTCTCCCGGGCCATTGATTCAAATGGCAAAATTTCATCTGACCGATGAAGAATGGCAAAATAAGCTCAATGCGGATCAATATCAAGTTTTGAGAGCAAAGGGCACTGAACCCGCCTTTTGCGGCTTACTGACTGATGAAAAGGAAAATGGCATCTACTTTTGCGTTGGATGCGGTCTTCCTTTGTTCAGCTCCGAGTCTAAATTTCATTCCGGCACAGGCTGGCCAAGCTTCTTTAAGCCTTTTGCGCAAGAAAATATTATGGAAAAAGCCGATGCAAGTTTTGGCATGGTGCGGACTGAAATTCTGTGCAGTCGCTGCGGCAGTCATCTTGGTCATGTATTCACTGACGGTCCAAAGCCTACCGGCCTTCGCTACTGTCTCAATTCCCTGGCGCTAAAGTTCCTGCCCTCCTCTTTACTAACCCAGGCTCCCAAAGAAGCTTTGGCAGATACTGCCGTCCCTATAGAAAAAGCCGCTTTTGCAGCAGGCTGTTTTTGGGGCGTTGAAAGTGATTTTCGCAAAATTCCCGGAGTTTTAGATGTCATCGTTGGCTATACAGGAGGTCACACCGATAAGCCGACCTACAAAGAAGTCTGCACCGATAAGACGGGCCATGCGGAAGCTGTTCTTGTGACTTATAATCCGGACAAGGTTACATTTATTCAGCTTCTCGATGCCTTTTGGCTTCTGCATGATCCCACCCAGTTTAATCGGCAGGGCCCTGATTACGGCTCCCAATATCGTTCAGCCATATTTACCCAGGATGCCGGACAGAAGGAGCTTGCTGAAAAGTCAAAGGCGGCCTTAAATGCTACTGGTCGCTTTAAAAAACCTGTGGTCACCGAAATTTCACCGGCAACCCATTTTTGGCCAGCAGAAGAGTATCACCAGCGTTATTTTGAAAAAAATGGCGGCGGTAGCTGCCACATATAAAACTCCTAGAATGATTGTATAGATTTTGAATGTAATAAAAACAGAAAGTTTTTATGAGAGTATTAATTGTTTTTTATTACATGTTCATCCACCCAACACGGCGGTCAAGAGTCGACTATATTAAGTTTTCACACCACCTTACTTCACCACGGTATGATCATCGTCGGTCTCCCTTATACTTTTGGAGGACAGTCTACAATTGATGAAATGACAGGCTGCTCACCTTATGGCGCTTCAACGATTGCTGGAGGTCAGGGCCAAAGACAGCCCAGCGCCAATGAACTTTCTGGCGCTAGGTATCAGGGAAGGCATGTCGCAGAAATTACAGAAAAATTGGTCAGATAAAAACTCAATTTTACGATTCTATAGGAAGATGAATGCGAAAACTGCTGCCTTTCCCGACTTCACTTTCGGCTTCAATGCTGCCGTGATGGGCCAGGACCAGAGATTTCACAATGGCAAGGCCAATGCCGGAACCTCCAGTATCATGAGTCCTGGACTGATCCACCCTAAAAAATCGCTCGAATATATTAGGCAGGTCTGAAGGAGAAATCCCGATGCCCGTATCACTTACGGTGATGGACACCTCAAGGGCGGATCTCGCTGTTTCTATAGTTATGGCGCCGCCCTCAGGCGTATATTTAATGGCATTTGCAATAAGGTTGACCAGGATTTGGCTGATTTTATCTTCATCCGCAAAAATATCCTGATCGGCTCCCTTTAATTCGAGCGTGATGTTTTTTGTTTTAAGTACGGTTTCAAAATTATTTGCCATCCGCCTAATCAATTCTGTCACCATAAAATGCTTTTTGTCCAGTATTAAATTTTCGCTTTCATAGCGCGTCAGCTGCTCGAGGCTATTGACTATTTTTGAAAGCCTCTGTGTTTCTTCATGACAGCTGGTGAGTCTTGCTGCATCGCATTCCCAAACTCCATCCAGCATTGCCTCAATATGACTCTGCAAGGTTGCGAGAGGCGTTCTCAGTTCATGAGCGACATCGGAAGTAAGCCTCTTTCGCAAAGCTTCCTGCTTTTCGAGAGTTTCTGCAAGACTATTAATCGTACCAGCGAGTTCAAGGATTTCCGTTGTCGTCGAAGTCTCTTTTATTCGATCCTCAAAATTACCCTTGGCAATCTGTCTTGACACTTTCGTCACTGTTTTAATTGGCCCCGAAAGCTGCTTGGCCATATATATGCCAAGCATGAGAGAAAGAACCGCAGAGATTACTGCCGCAAGCCGCATAAATCCGTTAAGTGTGTCCAAAAATTTGATGTCATTGGCGCTATAGGCATAAGGTCCGTAGTATCCAATCGCTATAGTCCCAAAGGTGCTACCGCCCTTGCTCACGGGGTATATTTTTTCAACATACCCCCCTCGAAAGTTAGAATCCCGGCTTTGCATCATCTGTCCCATATTCTGAATAATTGCGGCGCACATCCCGCTGTTATGAATCATGGCATCCCATAACACCTTACCCTCTTGATCCATGACTCTAATCATGAGCCCTTCTCCTAGGGCACTTACCCCTATGGCCTCAAGACCGGGAACATCCCACTTTCCGCCCCAGTCAGCATAGCGGCTGGAAATCGTAGAAACAATAGCCGTATTTTTGAGTTCTTGTTGGGCAATCACGTAGTCTTTGAACTGACTCTCGAGTATGTAGTTGGTGAATACACTGATGAGACCGAACAAAATCAGAGTCACAGCTAAAAAAGCTGCTGTGAGTTTTGTTCTTAAACTAAATTTCACCTGTCTCACCACCAAACTTATAGCCCACACCATGGACCGTTAAAATATACCTCGGAGCTTTATGATCTGCTTCAATTTTCTGCCTGATGTTTTTAATATGGGTATCTATGACTCTGTCATATCCTTCAAAATCGTCGCCAAAGGCAAAACGAATCAACTCCTCCCTTGTAAATACCTTGGTTGGATATTTGACAAGATTCATAATAATGTTATATTCGTTGGGCGTCAGTGCGACTGGCTTCCCATCTTTTCTGATTTCATGCCGCATGCTGTCAATGACCAATTCATTGTTGTTGAAGGCAATTTCCCTTGCTAATGGAATGGCATCCTGAGATACCCGCCTTAGAATCGCTTCTACCCTTGCCATAAGCTGGCGAGGGCTAAATGGCTTAGTCATATAGTCATCTGCCCCGATTTCAAGACCTTTTAAGATGTTTTCCTCTTCAATTCTGGCCGTAAGCATAATGATGGGCACTCTGGACTTCTTTCTGATTGCTCTGCAAATGTCTTCCCCGGTCATATCCGGCAGCATCAGGTCAAGAATAATCAATAGGGGATTGTGTTTCTCAAAAAGAAAAAGTGCATCCTTGCCATTATAGGCAATAAGAACCTCATACCCCGCTTTTTCAAGATAGGATTTGACCACTTCAGCGATTTTTACTTCGTCCTCAACTATCAAAATCGTTTTCGCTTTCCCCACTTTTTTCCCTCACTTTTTAGCTGCCTGGCTTCTTTTTATTACAAATCCTCGTGTTGCTTGGCGCACTTTTATGCCAGTTTAGCACTTTCCTTTTCAGTTTAAAGTTCTTGTCCTATATTATACACCCCACGCTTTAAACTTCAAAATAAAACACATAATATGCCCCCACATGCGCCCAATGTTGCCATCTAAAATTATTTTAAATCGTAAGGCTTCAGCAGCACGTCGATGTCGCTGCCGTCAGTATCCTTCATGGTCTTAAACAGCCAGCCATCTATATTCTGAACATCAACACCAAGCTCCGCCAGAGGCTTTGCGGCAATGACAAATACCAGGTCCTTGTCATTGGTGGTGTAGTCCTTGGCAAACTCAAATTTGCCTTTGAGCAGCTTGATGCCGTAATGATCCAAAAGCTGGTGGTAGGTGAGAGAAGAGCGATCCGCTTTAACACTCTCGAATAAAGAGTCCGTGGCGGTGTTTTTCATCCCTGTTCCTTTTCCATAATCGGCCGTCAGATAAAGCGTGGTACCATCTGCTTTATAGCCTTCCCCGAGTTTAGTGACGTCAAGGCCAGCAGAGATAAAGGGCGCAATTGGAGTCTGTATGACCAAATCATCACCGCCTGTCAAGTCATAATCATGACTGATCTTTAAGGTTGTTTCTCCATCAACCGAGAGATAGTAATAGTGATCCTTCAGAGTATTATCCGTTACTAGCTCTGGAAATGTTTTCACGATAGTGTCAAAAGACCCCGGGCTATATTTCAAAACGACATCTGTACCCGCGCAGGCAGTAAGGATGACCGCAGTCATCAATGTAATTATAAATACCAGACTAAGTTTTCTCATTTTTTTCATTTTTTCTTCCTCCATTACACTCATATTTAAAGCATTATTATTAATTTATAGTTCAAATGATAGGGTATGTCTTATTGACTTTGCTATTAGTTTTGCTTAATCTTGAAACGTCTGAGCCTCAGTGCGTTTGACACAACAGAAACAGAACTCATTGCCATGGCGCCTCCTGCAATAATTGGATTCAGCAGCGGGCCACCAAATATATAAAGTACACCGGCGGCGACAGGAATTCCCGCCAAATTATAGATAAATGCCCAAAAAAGATTTTGCTTGATATTTCTGATGGTAGCCCTACTTAGGGCAATGGCTGAAGCCACTTCATTCAGATCTCCCCTCATCAGAACCACATCAGCAGATTCAACGGCTACGTCGGTTCCTGTTCCGATGGCCATGCCGATATCGGCCTGTACGAGCGCCGGTGCATCGTTGATGCCGTCGCCAACCATAGCGACCTTCTGGCCGCTCTCCTGAAGCTTTTTCACTTCACTGGCCTTATCCTCAGGAAGCACATCCGCCAGAACCCTCTCAATACCAACTTCTTTTGCGATAACCGCTGCCGTATTCTGATTATCCCCTGTAATCATTATTACGGAAATTCCCAGGTCCTTCAGCCTTGATACCGCTTCCCGGCTTGTCGGTCTGACAGTATCCGCTGCCGCCATCAGCGCCGCAAGTTTTCCATCTACGGCCACATACATCAAAGTTCTTCCGGATAATGATAAGTCCAAGGCATCCTTTTCGCTGGAAACGATATCTATTGTATTTTCCTTCATAAGCTTGATATTTCCTGCCAGTATTCTGCTTCCCTTTACCATAGCATCGATGCCGCGTCCAGGTACAGCTTTAAACCCAATAGGATCAATGAGTCTCAGTCCTCTATTTCTAGCACTTTCTACAATAGCTCTGGCCACAGGATGCTCTGATCCACTTTCGGCCGAAGCGCATAAGGTCAATGTCTCTTCTTCATCCAGCTCACCGTAGAGCCTGATATCTGTTAAAACGGGTTTACCCTCCGTAATGGTTCCAGTTTTGTCGAGAACTACAGTTCTGATTTTGTGCGTTGCCTCTAAAGCTTCCCCTCCTTTTATCAATATGCCCATTTCGGCGCCTTTTCCGGTTCCGACCATGATGGCCGTAGGTGTTGCAAGTCCAAGGGCGCAGGGGCAGGCGATAACGAGAATTGATACAAATATCGTCAGTACAAAATTGACGTCTTTACCGGAAATTGCCCATGCAATGGCCGAAATCGCTGCAATTCCAAGTACAATGGGCACAAAATAGCCCGAAACGATGTCAGCCAGCTTGGCAATCGGCGCTTTTTTCCCTTGAGCATCCTGAACAAGTTTTATGATTTTCGACAGTGCAGTATCGGCACCAACTTTTTCAGCTCTAAACCTGATCAGTCCTTCGCTGTTGATACTACCTCCGGTGACAGTGCTTCCCGGCTGCTTCTCTACGGGCAAGCTCTCCCCTGTCAGCATGGACTCATCCACCGAAGACATGCCCTCTACTATGATGCCATCAACAGGTATGACAGAACCTGGACGAACGAGAACAATGTCACCTACTGCGACCTCATCAAGATTCACTTCAAGCTCAATGCCATTTTTGATGATGATTGCCGTTTTTGGTTTCAGATTCATCAGTTTTTTGATTGCCTCTGATGTCTTTCCCTTGCTAACGGCTTCTAGGTATTTCCCGAGCATGACAAGAGTGATGACCACAGCAGCCGACTCAAAATAGAGCGACTGAGCAAAGGAAAAATCTCCCAAATATATTTTAACCGTTGCAAATATGCCGTACAAAAAAGCGCTTCCCGTGCCTATGGCTACCAGCGTGTCCATATTAGGCGACCCTTTTACAAGGGTTTTGAGACCAACGGTAAAAAACCGGCTTCCAGCCAGCATGACTGGTATGGTTAAAACAAACTGCACCAAGGCAAATATCAGCGGAAAATCATGGGATCCCATAAAATAGGGGATCGGAAGCTTAAGCTGAGGAATCATATGCGACAGCGCGATGTATAACACAGGTGATGAGAATATGGCGGCCACCAAAACACGCCTCTTCATGGTTCTCACCTCGAGATCTCGACGTTCCTGCTCCTGATCCGCCTGCTTTTCTCCCTCAATCTCCGTGGCCGAATAGCCTGCTTTATCAATTGCCGCCTTTATTTCAGACAGTTTAATCACACTCGGCAGGTATTCAAGGGTAGCCCTGTTTGTTGTCAGGTTCACGCTGGATGAGCTTACTCCAGGAAGCTTTTTGGTGGTACGTTCGACCGCAGCTGAGCAGGCCGAACAGGTCATCCCGCCTATAGATAGCTCTACCATTTTTGGTGTTTCCGAGTTTATAGTATTAGTGTCAAGGTCTTTATTTATAAAATCGGTATCAAGGCTTCTGTTTGTAAAATTTGTATCCAATTTATTATCTGCCATTATAATCCTCTTTTCTACTGAGAAAGGCTGCAGCATCCTGCTCCAGAACGCTTTGCAGGTCCGCCAATAACCGAAAGATTGGAAATGTCACTTGAGGTTGCTTTGTCAAGTGCATCCACCACGTTGATCTGACTATTGATCATTCCCATCCAGCAGGAGTAAGGGATGATTCCGCTTTGATTCGGAGTGAATTCAATGATATTATCTCCCGGCTGAAGATCTTTTTTGATATTGAATTCAGGTATGACCAAAGTCCCATTGCAGCTATTGATTGATGTAGCATCTGCTTTGAGATTCCATTTGACTGGGACTCCCTTTTGCACGGTGATGACCGGATAGCCATTCTGCGGCAGCTGGGTTTCAATTTCCTGAACCCCGTTAGTAATGCTGGCAAGCTTGCTGCTGTTTCCCGTCTCAGCTGCAAGAGATTTTCCGGGAAGAAGGCTTCCTCTTCCAAATGCCATTGCAGCAATTACTACTATGATCACTAGGCTAACAACCAGTAGCGTTTTGCTTTTTTTAACAGTATCCATTTTACTTTCCTCCATAAATTTCTAAAATATTATTCCAACTTTATCTTTAAACTCTATGTTTAACTTATCTTTAAACTACATCGCTACAATTTTTGTCAATTTACAATAATCTTGCTTTTGATCATCCCCATCCAGCAGGAGTAAGGGATGCTTCCGCTTTGATTCGGAGTGAATTCGATGATATTATCTCCCGGCTGAAGCTTCTTTTGATAATTGAACGCGGGGATAATCAGGACATTATTGCAGCCATTCAAATCCTTGGCTTCAGCCGTTAGGATCCATTTGACCGGAATACCTTTAGTGACGGTAATCTCCGGATAACCCCTCGCAGTCAAAGTCGAGGTTACAGTCTGAACCCCATTTTCTACGGTCGATTCCTGAATTGTCTCAGCCTTTCCTGACGCAAAGGAAGCAAAGTTTATGCCCGACAGTGCAAGGCCCCGGTTCATCATAACAAGCCCAAGAATCAGTACAAATACGGCGCTTGCTTTAAGCATTCTCGATGTAAATTTGCTGCCAAGTAGTGAACTGACAGCGCCAAGTCCAAACATGAGCGGCACAGTTCCGAGGCTGAAGAAAAACATGGATGTAGCTCCTGCTAAAGCGCTTCCCGTTCCCAATGCATAAATCTGCATGGCCTGAAGCGGCCCGCAAGGCATAAATCCATTGAGAAGGCCAACGATGAATGGTCCTTTTCCATGACCGGCAGTCTGGGTTTTTCGTCTCAAGAAAATCGGCATGCTTGGCACAAATTTATTTATATTTGGGAATATACCCATCAGACTGATACCCATGATTACCATAAAAACCCCAGAAACAATAGCGACAATGCCTCTTGCCGGACCTGAAAAACTTACAGAAGAGCCAAGTGCCCCGACTATTCCGCCAATAATTGTATAGGAGATTACTCTCCCTGAATTGTATAGAGCGCTTGCCCCGAATTTATCCAAGGTTTTATCCGCTGGTTTTGCCTGAGAGACACACTGAGAAATATTAATACCGCCGCACATGGCCACGCAATGAAGAGATGTCAGAAGGCCCACAAGAAACAAAACGCCGTAGCCCATCCCAGGCGTAATTTCCGGAATAAAATTAAAACCTATGGTGCTTTTAACAATAACATAGAGTGCTAAAATGATGATGCTCAATCCTATAAATTGGTTGATTGTGAAGGCTTTTTCCCCAGTTTCACAAGCCTTTGAATTAAGGCTGTATCCTGCTTTGCCTAGTGCCTCTTCAATTTTGGATAAGAGCACAAGCTCTCTGTTATAGGTGAAGCTCAGCGAATTTTTAGAAAAGCTGACTTTGATATCCGAAACACCCTCAACTCGGCTTAAAATCCTGATGATTTTGTCTTCACAGCCAGCGCAGGTCATTCCTAGTATTTTATAATTTGATTTTACTAATTGATTTTTCATGATCTTCCCCTCACTATCGTATCGCGAAAAGCTTCTAGACATAATATACAAAGGTGATGTGAAGATTTTATGAAGATGAACAATATGAAGATGAAAAATATGAAGATGGAAAATATGAAGATAGAAAATATGAAGATGAAAAATATGAAGATGAAAAAAAGGATGCTTTCCCATCCCAATCTTACTTTTATCCCGGCTCAACCTATCCTTTGTTCAAAACCTTGAAAACAAATAACTTTGCAATTTCAGGGTCAAACTGGGTTCCGGAGCACTTTAAAATTTCTGCTTGCGCGTCCTCGTGGGTCATGCCTTTTCTATAAGGCCTGTCTTCAGTCATAGCGTCATAAGAATCCACGATGTTAATGATTCTCGCAAGGAGAGGGATTGCTTCTCCTTTAAGCCCTTGCGGATAGCCATTTCCGTCCCAACGTTCATGGTGAGATAGAATATAATCCGAAATCGGCATCAGTTCAGAGGTCGCCTGGGCAATTCTATAACCCGCTTCCGGATGCTTTTTGATTTCGTCCCACTCTGCATGAGTCAGCTTTCCTACTTTTAATAAAATTTGTTGGTCTATGCCCATCTTGCCAATATCATGAAGGGTTGTGGCCAGTTCAAGGTCAAATATTTTGTCATCAGAAAGATTAAGCTCCTGCCCAATAGCTCTTGAGAGAGCGACCAGCCTCTCTGCATGTTCAGCAGTTTCGTGGCTCTTTTCCAGCATTGTCGCTTTTATTGAAGCCATTAAATCACTTCTCACACTTTTTCTCTCAAGAAGCTTTCTTCTTCTCATGGAATTTTCCGCATTTTTAATAATTTCAGATAAACTCGTCTCGTTTTGGTTCTTTGAGTCATGTCCGATGGAAATACTCATTTTTATAGTTCTAGACCCAAGATCAATTACCGTGCTCTCACACAAACTGCGAATTCTTTTCCCAATATTTTTTGTTGTGTATAAAAATCTTGCTTATATTTTAGTACGGGCATTTACACTCTCAATATAATCGTGTACCCGTCTTTCCAATACTGCATCAAGTGGTTTTGCATCATAGGATCCGCATGAATACCTTGCCTTAATGTTTTCTATAATTGATTTGTTAGGCATCTATTATTCCTCCAAAATTGATAGCAATTTAGGATTTTATCCTTTTCAATGCGTGTTTGTTAATACTCTTTAAGCACCTCTTCAATAAAAATGCTTGCAATATCGGGATCAAACTGCGTCCCGGAACAATTTAGAATCTCCTTAATAGCCTCTTCTTTGCTGTGCACTTTGCCATAAGTGCGCTCTCCGGTCATCGCATCGAAGGAGTCTGCAATAGCTATAATCCTTGCCTGTAATGAAATTTCGTTGCCTTTTAGACCTCTTGGATAACCTGTCCCGTCCCATTTTTCCTGATGTTCTAGAACGAAGTCCGCAACTTCGGAAAACTCGTTTACAGAGCTTAATATTCTATAACCAATTTCAGAGTGTTTTTTAATTTCTTCCCATTCACGGTCATCAAGTTTTGTTCTTTTATTGAGTATACTTTCGTCAATGCCAATTTTCCCAATATCATGCATAAGTCCTGCGATTCTGATTTGGTTGACATCATCATTACTATAGTTCATATGCTTTGCAATAAATTCACAGAGTTTGCTGACTCTTTTGGAGTGGAGCATCTCTCTATTATTTTTCTCATAAAGCGTATTCATAATCAAATCGATGGTTTTACTCCTCATGCTAGCACTTTCATATAGCTTATGTCTATACATATGATCTTCCGCATTTTTAAGTACGTCCCGAAAGCTTTCCGTCTGACTTTGCTTTGTTTCAAATCCAAAGGAAACAGAAAGGGCAATAGCGCCAACCTTCTGCTGGGATAAACTGCTTTGTATTCGCTTAAGAAGTCTATCCGCTTCCAGTGCATCGGTCTTAGGAAGGATAATTACGAATTCATCCCCGCCGAGCCTGGCAACAATATCATCGCCCCTACATCCCTTTGTGATGATAGCGGCTGCTTGTTTTAAAAGTTCATCGCCCACGCCATGTCCAAAGGAGTCGTTAATCAATTTAAGTCCATTGACATCACACATGACTATGGTTATTGGAAGATTTCTAGCCGTGTCATATCTTTTCAATTCTTCTTCAAAGAATCTGCGGTTGTACAAGCCGGTAAGGTAGTCATGGTAGCTCAAATATTGAATTTCTTCCATCTTTGCTCTCTTGTCTGAAAAATCGCTGAACACAATAACCACACCTATAATCTGTCCATCCTCCTGAATAATCGGCGCCGCACTGTCCTCAATTGGGCGCCTGATTCCCTCCTTTGAAATCAGTATGGTGTGATTCGCAAGCTCATTGATCACGCCGCTCCTAAGTACTTTCTCGGCGATATTTTCGCTTTTTTCTTCGGTTAATTCGTTGATAATATTAAAAACTTCTTCAATAGGCTTTCCTTTTGCTTCTTCTTGAGCCCAGCCCGTCAAACGCTCAGCAATGGGGTTGACAAAAAGGATGGCACCATTTTTATCACACGAGATAACGCCATCCCCAACGGATATAAGAGTTGCCTCCAAAAGTTTTTTCTCGTTAGCAAGATCCTGGGTTAGCGTTTTCTCCATCGTAATATCTTTTAATATGCAATGGGTTTGCTTAAAGTCTCCCTCCTGGTCGTAGCCGATCTTTCCGTCAAACGCAATAAATAGCTTTTCACCAGTCTTGCATACCATTTCAAATTCACTATGAATAGAGCCCTGGGCTTTAAAAATCGGGAAACGCTTTCTGAATCCATCCTGATATGCAGGGGAGAGGAAATCTCCGAACCATTTTCCGATGACATCCTCGTGTTTATAACCAAGCATATCCAGCCACTTTTGATTAACTTCAATAAAATAACCCTCAATATCAAGAGACTGATAACCCAGTGGCGCTTGATTAAAGAGCCTCTGAAATCTTTCCTCACTATCCTTCAGCTGTTTTTCCATTTGTTTGCGGTCTGAAACATTTCTTGCAAAGGCCGTTGTGCCAACGATCTCATTTTGATCATTGATTATTGGATTATAGAATGTTTCATAATAGCTAACCGCCGCATCGCCATATTCTTCGATGGTGGTATGTGAAATCCCCTTTAGGGCCAAGTCATAGTTCACTTTGGATTTAATGCGATCTGACTCTAAGGTTATTGCATCGAGAAGATTCATGCCAAGTGATACGTCTTTGTTATAGGCGTATTTCATGGCGTCCTTGTGTGCCTGATTAAAGTAAAAATAATTATAATTCTGGTCAATTGAGAGGATAATCATATCCTTTGGGCTTTCCAAACTGGACTTCAAAAGCATTTGCTTATTTTTCAGTTCCTGCTGCAACATGTGTATCCGTAGAAAGTTGTCGACTCTCGCCAAAACTTCTTCAGTGTTAAAAGGTTTGGTGATATAATCAGAAGCACCAAGCTTAAATCCTTTAACTTTATCTTCCTTGTCGTCTATGGCCGAGAAAAGTATCACCGGAAGATCCTGAGTCTTTGGGTCATCTTTAATCCTTCTGCAGACTTCATATCCATCTATACCTGGCATCCTAGTATTGAGTAAAACAAGGTCCGGAACTTTAGCGCTTATTGAAGCAAGAGCGAGTTCACCTGAATTTGCGGTTCTGGTCATATGTCCTTCTTTACGTAAAATATCCCGCAGGAATTTCAGATTTTCGTCATGACTCTCAACAATCATAACGTCAGCTGCTTTGATACTGTTTACCATGCTACTTCGTGCCTCCTTCATGCAAATGATTCTAACCTATTTTACTCATAATAATACTGATGTCTCTTTCAACCAATCTCACTCATTATAAAACTGATATCACCTTCATGGCTCCCATCACAATATGGAGGGTTTTTAGTTTTATTGCACGAGCAAAGAAAGGCTCTTTTATCTTTATCAACGGTAAATTCCAAAGGAGTAAAGGTTGTTCCGCTATGTGAGCCGTCACAAAATGGCTCATCCGCAGTTTTCCCGCAGGTGCACCAAGAGTACTTTTCCCCTTTTTTTAAATCTACCTCTATTGGCATTGGTCTATTCTCATCAGATTTTTCCATAATTTTCGCTCCCTTATTTTTATTAAAAAGCAACTTTAGTGGTTATTGTCCTATTTTAAATAATTATATCTCATATTCTCGGCAAGTCAATTTATCGATTTAATTTTGCTTCATTTTGGCTTCTCAAAGTTCACTACAATAGTTCTTTTTAATGCCATTCCTAGTATCAAGACAAAATGCAGAAAGCCTTATCTCAGTTATAGGAAAAGTACCAAGCGCAATCAATCCACCGAAGGGATGCCGTTTTTATCCTCGCTACGAAAAGTGCATGGATATATGTAAAACCTTAGAACCAGAGGCTCAGGAAGTCGACGATAGGCTTGTTTCCTGCCATTTGTTTTCATGGGGTGCAACAAATGAGACTGTAACGGTAGCGCCAGCAGAAGGATTGAAATTCTATATGGATTCTGGCGCTTCCATGCCCGATACCTATCCGGCAGGTTTAGTTGATACAGTCTGATTTTTTGCTTGGATTGGGTTATTTTTGCTCCGGAATATATAAATATTAATTATTTTATTCCAAATCTGTAAAGAGCATACCAAATATTAATAACCAGTGGCACTAAAGTAACAAGAATAACACTCATCACAAACGGAACTGTTATTGCCAAATTTTTTCTGACAATAACATAAAATATAACCAAGTCTGTTATAGCCACAATGAGAACGACCCTAATGATAAGTGATGTAAACAACGACATAACATCATCCTCCTTCAATTGATTTGCAATCCCTCACGCATCTATTATACACGCGAATTATTCTTGGCTGATACCATTTTCTTGTGTCTTTGCTCCTTCATGAAACAACTTTACATATTCAATCAGTGTTTCGACCGAAACCCCAGCGGAACGCATGCACTTAATATATTCAACCCAACGACAATCCTCTTCGGAATAATCTCTTATTCCTCCGGATGTGCGACGGACATTGGGCAGCAAACCTATACGCTCATAATAGCGGAAGGTATCGTGAGTCAAATCATATTTTTTTTGCTACTTCAGAAATTGTCAAACTGAGTCACATCCTTGGCTCAATAGCCGCCTTACAAACACATCCTGTAAATATTCTCCACATCTTCAGGTTTCAGAGACTTGTAACCCTGCATGACATCACCGCCGCAGGCGGTCTGGAATGCGCTGACAGAGTAGGTGTTAGCAGGATCGAGAAAGGACACTTTTGCCTGAAGCTGAAATAGCTTGCTTTCAGAACTTTTGCTATAGTATGTAGTTATCTCCATTATGGCCCAATAGCATCGGCTCTGCATTCAATTTTGCAGTCAACTCTCAGATATACGCTAATCTTATTTGAGCATTGCAAATTTGCTTATTTTTTATGCCTTCAGGCAGCCTATTGGCACACAAATTACTCCATCCTTGCGTCGATAGGCATATCCACTACCAGTCAAAACCATAAGGAATGAAGGCGGATTTGCTTTGTCCTCGTCAACCTTTGCCTTTAACTTCAAAAGATTTTCGGCAGCTTCGTCAACCTTCTTTTGCCCCATTTTAACTTCAACTGCTCCCCATCTTCCATCGTGTAAGGCAATAACTGCATCGGCTTCTAAACCTGTGTTATCTTGATAGTGAAGCACATCGTCCTTCAAAACTTGTGAGTAGATGCGCAAATCTCTAACACATAACGACTCAAAAAGATAGCCAAAAGTATTTAAGTCCTTAAGTAGCCCATCCGGGTTTGTCTTTAGAGCAGCAACTGCTATTGAGGGGTCGACAAAGTGCCGTTTGGCAGTTTTTCTCAGGATAGATCTTGACCTTAGCGCTGGGCTCCATGCAGGTTGATTTTCAATAACAAAAAGTCTCTTTAGTCCATTTGACTCTCCTGATTCAAACAAACTTATTGTCCGCATTAGCATCCTTGATATTCTACCAGTTCCAGAGTGCATCACTTCATTATTGAGTTAATTGCAATATCTTCGCTGATTGATTTGTAACTATTTTGTTGACTGATTTGCAACTATTTTGCTGATTGATTTGATAAACTTTAAGAACTTTTCTTCACTAACAGTCTCATAATCAAACTCTCTACCGAGTGCTATTTTGAAATAGTAATCTCCTTCTACAATTTTGCCATTCTTGTGGCTTGAGTTATAGAATGTCATTTCATTTTGAGTAGGTGAAATTTCAATTTTAAGAGCGCTATTATGACCATCTCCATAATCACAAATCCAGTATCGGATCACACCCTCAGAAGCATCAAAACTCTTGTCCTTTACTTTTTTCGTTTCGTCATAAAGTGAATTTATTGACCATATATAGTCTTTAGCTTGCTCATGATCGTGCTGCAGCGCTAAAATATACATCTTTCGCATCATCGTCATATTTTTCTTCACACGGATTCCATTTGCATAGCAGTAGGCAGATAAGTAGGAGACATACCCAAAATCCAAGGCTTTCTCATATTGTTGGCGATTAAAAGTGAATGGTCCAACCTCCCCGGTGTTCTTCCCAATTTCACTCCAGATTACCTGATCATCATTGGCTTCTATCCTGACCAACAACGTTGCGCATTCATCCATACCGCAACCACCACAGGCAAGAGTCCTTACCCTTCCATCATCTTCCACCAGAAAATCCGTCTTATTATCGATAAAAACTCTGTTATATGGCAATAAAACATCCCTTGCACTAAGTCCTACATACCATCCGCATATTGATTTAGGATAACCTTGTTTACTTTCGTCACGTTTTATCATATCTATAAATCTTTCTCCATTAATATAGATATCACAGACATCATAAAAAGCGTCAACTTCTCGTACCTTTCTAATAATAATTTCAAATTTATCATTAACAGTTGGATTTTCAAATCCCGTTGGCTTAGGCATTTTCTCCAGTTTCTTGGCGCTGTTAACCATATAGTCATATCTTAACTGAATAAATGCTTCGTAAAGATCTTTGAAAAATGGAGAACCCACTGCAAAATCAAGATAGTAATCTTCGGTTTCTTTTAGATATTTCTTTTGGAATTTCAAACCTGCACGACATGCATCTCTCAAATTATCTATTCGATCTGCGACCTTGACCGCATAAGCGACTTCATTGCTTTCTATTTTATCAAGATAGGCAACAATATCTGTACCCTTCCTCTTCGTGAGAAGTTTTACTGCATCCCTGGTAAATCGACCCCCAAGTTTGAAAATTTCTTCCTCCGTTGTATCGGTGTCCTCCAAAAGGTCGTGAAAGAAAGCTGTCATGGTATATTTACCTCGATACCCATGATCATATAAATACGCTGCAACCGCTATAGGATGTTTGATATAGCTTTGTCCACCAATCCTAGTCATCCCTTCGTGTTTTATCTTAGCAAAATCAAGTGATTTCTGTTCGCAAGGGCTAAATTTTCTGCTAATTCTGTCCATATTGCACCTCCCTATATATGTAAACGATAAGATAGATTTATATCATTGAATGATCAATTATCATGACCAATCTTCTGGGAAGGGACCAGGTAATGACTGCAGCAATTCATTATTGCAGCGATCACCCCACTCGTCCATATATTCGCAATAACAGCTCTTTCTACAGAAAACAATATCACTTGTTTCAAGAACCCTAGTTTTCTTGGTTTCAAACATCTCACCACATTGGTCACACTTCAAAGTAATGTATTCACCCATTATCCACTACTCCTTTTATTCGTGTAAATCTACCATCAATTATATTATCCCACTGTTTGTGGCAATATTTAGGCTGAAATAAATAAATTATTTATTTATCTATATTTAGACTGCTTGTCCCGTTCACTTTATGTGAACATTTGTGAACGTTTGTAAGCGTCAAGTAGACCCTCACCTAGAATAATATGAGCGAAGTGTAGTACAATCACAATAAACGAGTTAGGAAAAGTTGAAAAAGCAAGCAAACTTTTCCAACTAGGAAAGGAGTGATTGTATGGACACAAAAAAAGTA
>JANYJS010000075.1 GCA_025361765.1 Bacillota bacterium | reverse complement strand
TTTCAGAAAAGATGGCGGAAACCTTTCTTTCGTCCTTTTTCAACAGTCTTCCTTCTGCTTGGAAGAGCAAACTACAGTTGAGTGCGTAAATATATTGATTTTTCAAGGTGCATTTTAATTATTAGTGTGGGAAAGTTGAGTAAATAATATATTACCTGTACATGATTATTTAGTTGCATTGGTGGATATGGCAAAGATAAAAATTGAAGATAAGCCTTACTATGATTTATTATCAGTTGAAATGATTGGCATCAGAAAAAAGCATGAACTGATTAAAAAGAATGCAAAAATAGTTTACAGTATTGTCACAAAAAATAGAGAAGGTCATGAAAGTCTCAAGAGGAGATGTTTTGATTTTAAAATGCTGGAAGCGAAATGCGATGCGTATATAAAGCAAATAA
Organism: Bacillota bacterium; assembly: GCA_025361765.1. Classification (GTDB taxonomy): domain Bacteria; phylum Bacillota; class Clostridia; order Peptostreptococcales; family Anaerovoracaceae; genus JBBRXH01. The sequence continues at coordinate 9,456 of JANYJS010000075.1, read as the reverse complement.
ATGAAAAAGCAGGCATAACCACAGATAACATTTTTAAGACTATAGAGGTCACAGAGACCATCGAAATTATTGAAATTGTTGAAACTATTAGGACAAAAGAGACCATTTAGGTCTCTTTTTCTATGCTTCATTTTAAGTTGTAATAAGAAAAGGCTGTATCTTATAAACTCCGGATTATTTATGAATATATTCGTATTTCTATGGAATCATTAGATACGTCATACTTTAAACGCTTTTGCGAGCCTGTATATGGCCAGGTCAATTTCTGAATGATCCGCCCCAGATTTGCACAAGATACTATAAATGAGGCTCTTATACCGCTCATATATTCGCCAGCGTTCACTGGATCTATTGCCAATTGCTCGCTTAGATGATTCCCTGGCAGCTTTTTTTATAATTTCATCGATTTCGTTCGTTCTGTTTTATCCTTTTTATAAATATTTTAGTATTAGTGAATAATATTTCTTGTGAGAGCCATTAGTATGATTTTGAGAGCCACAATGTTCATTTTTTAGAGCCACTAGTATCATGGGGAGAGCCACCATCACCCGGATGGCAGCTCCACAAATTCTATTCTTTTAAACCATGACGTTCTCTCATCGACATCTTGCCATCGATGAATATGGTGTATGAGTTGTGGACAATGCGATCGAGGATGGCATCTGCCAATGTATCTTCACCAATTTTTTCATGCCACCCGCCTGGTGAAAATGAGAGCAGAAGATGGTGGATCCAGTTTGATGCCTTGCTTCTATGATCTCCAAAAGATCTCTAGCCTCATTTGATTTTAAAGATGTGAACAACCACTCATCTAAAATTAAAAACTTAACACCTTTGTATTGTTTCATCACTTTTTTAAATACACCCTCACCGCGTGCGACAGCTAATTCGTCAAGCAGGTCTGGAAGACGGATATACCTAACATTGTAGTAGTTTCTACATGCTGCTATTCCGAAGGCACAACCCATGTAAGACTTTCCATTCCCGAAGGCCCAAAATGATAAGATTGTGTTTCTCAGCAATGTATTGGCAGGTTGAAAGCCTTGTAATCTGCGTCTCGTCAAGTTTTCTATCTTCATGATATTCGACATCTTCGATACAGGCTTGATTAAACTTAAACTCAGCTTTCTTAATGAGTTTGGTTAACCTGTTGTTTTTACGCCGTGCCCACTCGATATCAACAAGTATTGTAAGTACATAAATAAAGGATTATTATTATCTCACAAATAGGGAAAGGCATTAATCATCGTCGCTCATTAGATATTTTATCGTAGTTGGCGAGGTTCATTTATGAAGCCTAAGAGAAGACCTATCAAAATTAGAAGTCAGTTCTTACTTGCCATGACCATGCTGACTGTCCTGTTGACCGTTCTATTTACAGTATATTTATACGAGTCGGAAAAAACTGAGCTCATGAATGGAATCGATAATCAGCTTAGGACTGCTGCGATCATGACGCAGGCTATGCTCCCAACAGGTTATCATGACCACATTTCTGGACCAGACTCAGTTAATGAAGCAGAGTATTTGAGTATTGTGGATAAGTATAATAAGCTTTGCTTGACTCTTGACCTTGAATATCTCTGGAGCCTGATGCTCATCGATGGCAAGGTTGTATTTACTACGTCGACATCTCCTGATGAAATTTCTCAAAATAAAAATCAGGCTGCTTTTTTTGAAACCCATTCTAACCCTGAGATCTATTTGCCTACCTTGATTTCCATGAAGCCAACTTATCAAATCAATGATGATAAATGGGGGCGGATTCGTGTTGCTCTGATACCATTTCAGGACAGCAAAGGCCGGCCTTATTTAGTTGGGGCCAGCATCCGCCTAACTGAGGTGGATGAATTACTCGACAGACTGATCAAACAATGTTTTGCTTTTGGCTTTCTTTTGCTGTGTTTCAGCATCATCCTTAGTTTCGTTCTCGCTAACTCCATTACCAAACCTATTCGAAGTTTGACTGAGACTATGGATAAAATTTACGAGGGACAAGACGAAGTGATGGCGGAGGATCAAGGCTCTTTTGAGCAGACTGAACTTTCCAGAAGCTTCAATAGTCTGAGCCGTAGGCTGCATGAAAAAATTGCTGAGATTGCAGAACAAGAAGAAAAGTACAGAGTCATAGCAGAAAACACTGGTGATGTCATTTCAGTTTTCAACATAAATCAGAATAAATTTACTTATATCAGTCCTTCCATTATGCAGCTTCGCCGTTTTACTCCTGAGGAAGCAATGTCGCAGAGCCTTGAAGACTCTATGACACCAGAATCATTTAAGCAAATCAATGAATCATTTGAAATCAAAATTAATGAGTTTATTCAGAATCCACAATCACCTAATCAATATAGCAGCGAAATTCAGCAGCTGCGGAAAAATGGGGACATCATTTGGGTAGGAATTACTTCCAAATATCTTTACAATGCAAAGGGTGAAATTGAAGTCATCAATGTTAGCCGGAGTATAGAAGCACGCAAAAAAACAGAAAAAGACATTCTCTTTTTAAGTTACCACGATTATCTGACGGGGCTTTATAATCGCCGCTTTTACGAAGAGAAATTGAGACGACTGGATACAGAAGAGAACCTACCAATCGCCTTAATTATGGCAGACCTCAATGGATTAAAGCTTGCGAATGACTCGTTTGGGCATGAGACAGGAGACGGGCTGCTCAAAAGAACAGCTGAAATTCTCCGTTTGCAATGTCAGTCTAGCGAACTCGTTGCAAGGATTGGTGGAGACGAATTTATCATAGTACTGCCTAAAAGTAATGAGGCAGATGCTGAAAAATTTATTGGGCGCATGAGAGACGCTATGTCCAAAGACAAAGATGAGCATATTGTATTATCGCTATCCATGGGCTTTGCAGTCAAAATGAATGTGTCGGAAAATATGAGCGAGGTTTTCAGAAAGGCTGAAGACGATATGTATAGCCACAAATCTACTGAAAGCCCAGAAATGAGGAGCAAATCAGTGAAGCTGATGCTGGATTCACTATTCAAAAAAGACGCCTGGGAGAATCTTCATTCAGTTGGGGTTTCGGAAATCAGCGCTTCCATTGCAACAAAAATGAACTACACTCCTGGAGAAGTGAATAAAATCAGGATAGCTGGATTGATGCACGATATCGGTAAAATAGGTTTGAATGATGCGATACTGAATAAAAATCAGGAGCTTACCGACGCAGAGTGGGAAGAAATCAAAAGACATCCGGAGATCGGTTATCGTATCTTAAATTCGGTTGGTGAATTTCATGAAATAGCCTGGTTTGTTCTTTCTCATCATGAAAGGTGGGATGGGAAAGGCTATCCAAAAGGTTTGAAGCATGAGGAAATCAGTTTTCATGCAAGAATCCTTGCTGTTGCCGACGCTTATGATGCCATGAGATCGGACAGGACATATAGAAAAGCACTGAGTGAAGAAGAAGCAATAGCGGAAATCAGAGCTGGTTCGGGACTTCAGTTTGACCCTGAAATCGTCAAGATACTTATTGGAAATGTCTTAGAGAAAGATGGATTTTAAAGCTTTTTCGTATATTGAATTCAGTATAATTAAAACATAAAAATACATTGGAAGTGTCAGAAAATTCTTGCTTTTAAAAAATGACAATGTTAATCTATTATCAAAAAGAACGGAGGTGTTCGCATGTCTTCTGTCTGTGAAACAAGCTCATGCAGAGAAATGAGCGAGAAAGAAAAATACGCATTACTTGATGAGGTCTTAACTGATTACGAGCATAAGGAGAGCAATCTCATTCAAATCCTGCACATGGCGCAGGCAATATTCGGGTTTTTGCCTCGAGAATTACAAAGTTTCATCGCAGAGCGGATGGATTTGCCAGTTTCAAAAGTCGGAGGCGTCGTAACCTTTTATTCTTTTTTCTCTACCAAGCCAAAGGGGGAGTATATCATCCGCGTCTGTTTGGGCACGGCATGTTACGTCCGCGGCGGCAAAAAAATTATGGAAAAACTCAAAGAGCTTATGGGCATAGAAGTAGGCGAAACCAGTGAGGATATGAAATTTTCACTTGAGGTTGTCCGCTGTATGGGAGCCTGCGGCCTTGCACCAGCCATAAGAGTCAATGATAAAGTATATAAACGTGTAAATCCCAACAAGCTTCAGCAAATTCTGAAGCAATACAAGTAGGGGGGGCTCATGATATGACGGATGCTGACAAAAACAAAGATACAGAAGATACAGAAGACACAAAAGACACGAAAGACACGAAAGACACAAAAGACACAAAAGACACGAAAGACACAAAAGACACAAAAGACACAAAAGACAAAATAGATAATGCGGCCCAAAGGATCGGCAGCACGGCCGATCTTGATCGTGTAAAGATTGAATTTGAAAAGGAAGCAGCTCAATACGACAGAACCCTGCTCTTTTGTTCCGGGTCAGGCTGTGTTTCTTCAAACTGTGGTGAAGTGCGGGATGCGCTGATTGCTGAGCTGGAGAAAGCGGGACTATCAGAAAGAATCAAGCTGAGTTTGACGGGCTGTATTGGGATCTGCGATGTAGGACCAAGAATGACTGTTCAGCCAGATGGCGTCTTTTATTGCAAACTCAAACCTGAGGATATGAAAAAGATTGTTAAAAAACATTTAATTGAGAACCAGATTGCAGAAGAATTCTGCTATACCGACAGAGAAACTGGCAAAAAGGTTCCTCAAATGAAGGATATTGCCTTTTTTAAAGGACAAAACAAAATTGTCCTTAGAGATTGCGGCATGATTAATTATAGATCCATGGAAGAGTTCATCTATAACGATGGGTATTACGCTCTTGCAAAAGCCCTGGGCACCATGACACCTGCGGAGGTTACTGAGGAAGTAAAAAAATCGGGGCTTCGCGGAAGAGGTGGTGGTGGATTCCCAACGGGACTAAAGTGGGCCCTTGCGACTAAGACGCCAGGAGATCAGAAGTATATTATTTGCAATGCTGATGAGGGAGATCCAGGCGCTTTTATGGACAGAAGCCTTTTGGAAGGGAATCCTCATGCGATTATAGAGGGTATGGCTATTGCTGGCTATGCTATTGGCTCTGATCAAGGATTTGTCTATGTTAGAGCAGAATACCCACTGGCAATTGAAGGGCTTGAAATCGCGATACAGGATGCCAGAGCGAGAAATATTCTAGGCAAGAATATCTTTGGCAGCGGGTTTGATTTTGATGTCGAAATAAGAATAGGTGCAGGCGCCTTCGTCTGTGGAGAAGAAACTGCTCTGATTGGTTCTGTTGAGGGCCGAAGAGGCGAACCTAATCAAAAGCCGCCTTACCCTTCTGATGAGGGACTGTTCGGAAAGCCGACCATTATTAATAACGTTGAGACATTAGGCAATGTCCCAGCCATCATTTTAAAAGGGGCTGAATGGTTTGCCGGCATTGGGACAGCTAAGAGTACAGGAACGAAAGTCTTTGCTCTGGCTGGAGATATTAATAATACCGGATTGATTGAGGTTCCTATGGGTGTCACCCTCGGAGAAATCATATTTGGTATTGGTGGCGGCATACCGAAAGGAAAGAAATTTAAGGTCGCGCAGACAGGAGGACCCTCTGGGGGATGCTTAACTAAGGCTCATCTCAATACACCTATCGACTATGATTCTCTGGTTGAGCTTGGCGCGATCATGGGATCTGGTGGCCTGATCAGCATGGATGAAGATACCTGTATGGTGGATGTGGCCAGATTCTTTATGGAGTTTGTTCAGGATGAATCTTGCGGCAAATGCGTCCCATGCAGAATCGGCACCAAAAGGATGCTGGAAATCTTAGAAAGAATTACGAAAGGCGAGGGCAAGGAGGGTGATGTAGAGCTTCTAGTAGAGCTTGCGGGCACTGTTAAAGACAGCGCTTTATGCGGTCTTGGGCAGACGGCGCCAAATCCTGTGCTGAGCACCATCAAATATTTCCGTGACGAGTACGATGAACATATCAAATATAAACATTGCCGTGCAGGAGTCTGCTCTGAACTATTTATCTCTCCCTGTGAGAATGCCTGCCCTGCCAGTGTTAATGTTCCTGGCTATCTGGCTCTTATTGCCGCGGGCAGAGTGAAAGACGCCTATAATCTGATCAGGCAGGAAAATCCATTCCCATCTGTCTGCGGCAGGGTCTGCACCCATCCGTGTGAAAGCAAGTGCAGAAGAGGTCAGATGGATGAGCCCATAGCTATTTCTGATCTTAAGCGGTATGCGGCGGATGAAATGTTTAAAAGCAGTGAACCCTTTGTAGATTTGGTCTTTCCAAAGAAGGGCAAATCAATAGGGATCATTGGCGCTGGACCATCTGGCTTAACTTGTGCTTATTATCTGGCACGCCTCGGTTATGATGTGACGGTTTATGAAACCCAGTCTGTTGCTGGAGGGGTTCTTGTCTTTGGTATTCCGGAATATCGCCTGCCAAAAGAAGTGCTGAAAAAAGAAATTGATACCATCAGACAGGTTGGGGTCACAATTGAGACCAACATGGAAGTCGGAAAGGACATTAGTTTTGAAGAGCTGCGAAAGCGGCACGATGCGTTATATATTTCAACGGGAGCACAACTGTCTAGAAAAGTTGGTGTCGAAGGCGAGAAGCTTCCTGGCGTGTATCATGGCTTTGATCTTTTGAAGGATGTCAATCTCGGTAAACAGGTTGATTTGAGCGGTGTCGTTGCAGTAATTGGAGGCGGGAGCACGGCTTTTGATGCAGCTAGAGTTGCTATTAGAAAGGGTGCTAAGGAGGTTCATATTCTATATAGAAGGACTATGGAAGATATGCCGGCGGATCAATATGAGATTAAAGAGGCAATTGAAGAAGGCGTTATCATTCATGAACTGGCAAGGCCCCTGGCTTTTCTAGGAAAAGACAAGGTAACTCAGATCAAAGGCATAAAAATGGAGTTATCTGGCTTTGATACAACTGGCAGAAAAAAATCCTGCGATATTGCCGGAACTGAGTTTATCATGGATGTAGATACAGTTATCCCAGCGGTGAGCCAATATTCAGACCTTCCATTTGTTAGGAGCGATGAGGTTGAAGCAACCCCAATGGGAACTTTTATTGTAGACTTTGATACACAGATGACGTCCATGCCGGGTGTGTTCTCTGGTGGAGATGTCGTTAGAGGCTCTGACGTGGTTATTACGGCCATTGCTGATGGCAAGAAGGCAGCCGCCGCTATGGACAAGTATCTTGGCGGAGACGGCCAATTGAACAAGGGTGAGCCAATTGACATACCTGAGGCTGTTGATGATTCTGAAGTTCTGGAGCATGATCGGTTCGCCATGAAATATCTGGAGCCCGACGAAAGACGAGATAATTTTGACGAGGTTTGCTTAGGTTTTCACAGATTGAACGCCATTGCAGAAGCAATGCGCTGTTTAAGATGTGATCGCAGACTTTAGATGTGGGGAGGTGAATGATTATGATCAATCTGATGATAAACAATAAAAAAGTAGTTGCCGAGCCAGGGACAACGATCCTAGAAGCGGCAAAGCAAAATAATATACTCATTCCAACCATGTGCTATCTTGACGGTGTTCACAAGTTTGGTTCCTGCAGAATATGCGTCGTTGAACTTGAGGGCTTAAAAAATCTTCAGGCTTCCTGTATCACACCTGTCAGTGAAGGCATGGTGATCCAGACTAATTCCAAAAGGGTTAGAAGTGCCAGAAAGGTGCTTTACGAATTGATGCTGTCTGATCATCCCAAAAGCTGTCTGCAATGTGCAAGGAATCAAAATTGTGAGTTCCAAAAGCTGGGAGAATTGATTCAAATCGAGGAATCCAGATTTGAAGGGGAGAAGTCCAAGGACTTTTATGATGACACATCCCCCTCTGTCATAAGGGATGCAGCAAAATGTATTCTTTGCCGCCGCTGCGTAACGGTCTGCAACGAAGTTCAAGGCGTAGGCATATTGAATCCCCAGTTTCGTGGGTTTTCTTCCATTGTCAGTCCTGGGCATGAACTGCCGTTAAATTCCTCAGCCTGTACTTTCTGCGGCCAGTGCACCACGGTTTGTCCCGTGGACGCGTTGAAGGAAAGGGATTCGACCCAAAAGGTTTGGGAAGCTCTGGAAAATCCGGCCAAAACTGTGGTTATCCAGACGGCTCCTGCCATTCGTGCGGCCCTCGGTGAAGAATTTGGCTATGAGCCAGGGCAGAGCGTGACGGGTAAAATGGTCAGCGCTTTGAAGGCCATGAACTTCGATTATGTTTTTGATACCAATTTTGCAGCAGATCTCACCATATTAGAAGAAGGAACTGAACTCTTAAAAAGGTTGACTCAGTATCTCTATGCGAATGGGGTCATCACAGAAGAGCAGCTTTCGAGAGCCGGCTTTAAAGCTTCAGAGGAAGTGCCCTCACTTCCCATGATTACAAGCTGCAGCCCTGGTTGGATCAACTATATCGAACATTTTTATCCGGGTCAGCTTCCCAATCTGTCATCTTGCAAATCCCCTCATATGATGCTTGGTGCTTTAATAAAAAGCTATTTTGCACCAAAAGAGGGGCTTGACCCAAAGGATGTTTTTGTGATTTCGGTCATGCCTTGCACAGCAAAAAAATATGAAATTACGCGGCCAGAAATGGTTAATGAGGGACATCGAAACGTGGATGCTGTTGTGACGACAAGAGAACTTGCCAAAATGATTAAGGATGCCGGGATTGATTTTAAAAACCTTCCTGATGCCGATTTTGATAACCCGCTGGGATTGTCTACCGGGGCCGCAGATATATTCGGTGTCCCTGGGGGGGTTATGGAGGCTGCACTGCGGACGGTTTATGAACTGGTGACAGGCAGACAACTTCCCTTTGATAAGCTTCATGTTAAGCCAATCCAAGGTCTTGAACGCATAAAATCTGCGGAGTTTGCCATAGAGGATGCAAAAGAAGAGTGGCGTTTTCTGAATGGGATCACGGTTAAAATAGCGGCAACAAGCGGCTTAAAGGGAGCATCTATTCTCATGGAAGAAATCAAAGCGGGCAAGAGCCCCTATCACTTCATTGAGGTCATGGGATGCCCGGGAGGCTGCATCAGCGGCGGAGGCCAGCCGAGGCCGACCAATCATGAAATCAGGCTAAAAAGAATTCAGGCACTTTACACAGAAGACGAATGCAAGACCATGCGAAAGTCCCATGAAAATCCTTATGTCGTTAAATTATACGAGGAGTTTTTGGGACAGCCCCTTGGTCACAAGTCTCACGAACTGCTTCATACAACATACACAAAGAAGAGCCAGTACTAGGCGTTTTCAGCCTAGTTCGCTGAATAAACGCGCGATTGTTTTAATAAAGGATGATCGTGCGTTTATAATTATCGACGCTACCTGAACATAATTCACATCTTTACAAAACTCCTATCCCTGTTGTATAATCATCCTTGCACCATAATGCATGCGCTAGTAGCTCAGCTGGATAGAGTAACTGACTACGAATCAGCAGGTCGGGGGTTCGAATCCCTTCT
>JANYJS010000010.1 GCA_025361765.1 Bacillota bacterium | reverse complement strand
GCTGATGATGTCAAGAAAAACTCACTGTCGCCACAGAATCTGATTGAGATGCAGCAGGCTGTTGATGCAATCAGTAATGATACGGTCGACAAGAGACTATTCCTGGCCCAAAGAGGAGTTGATATTGCAGCAATAACCCTTAATGCTACATCAATGAATCTTAATAACTTTGCCACGGTGATCTTTGGTGAAAGAGAGGCAAGGCTCCACGAGATAAAGGTAGACACCATAAAGCTACAGCGGAGGATCGCAAAGGTACTAGGCATTAAGAGGTATGATCCACATAACCCGAATGCGGTCGTGAGATCATATACACTCAAGGACATATCACTGGGCCTCATGATTGCAATTGAGGATCGCCAGTACAAGATAGACCAGTTTACCGGCCTGTTGCCGGCTCGTTACAGACAGGCGGTTGATATAGCCAAACAGATCAATAATGGTACTGCGGGAGTATGGCAGGGCCTTAAGGGTATTGCTGACGACATTATCACTGAAAACAAGAAGGCTGCCGAGGTCGGAAAGCAGGAAGGCGTCATTGGGTCAATAGTTGAGAATTACATCACGCACGTATGGGACTTCAATAAGACACCCATGCCATCAAAGGGTGGAAAGTCATTCCTGACCAATCCTACACAGGCAAGAGAACGTGTATTTGAGAACGGTATCGTTGAGGGCTGGGCAAAGGGCTACCATCTTCGGGTAGAAGATGTCACAACGGCTTCATTTGAGGCACGGAAAGCAGTATCGGAGGCGGTTGCCAACAGGAAAGTAGTGAGACTTGGCCTTGAAAGTTGCATATTCTCCAACGAGAACAAGCCTGGATATGTCAAGCTGGATCATCCACAAATGGTAGTCTGGCAAGAATCGCCAGTAATGAAGAATGGAAAGGTTGTAACGGGACAAATACAGAGAGAGATATATGCGACAAAAGCGGTTGCAAAGATGATAAATAGGGCATGGGCGCCTGAGTCGTTTAAGGATAATTCGGCGATCCAAACCCTAGTGAAGATCAATAAAATAGCTAAGTCATGGATACTGCTTGCGGACGCATTCCATCAGCAAGCATTCGTAGCATCCCACTTATTCAGGACTCGCGGCGGACTTAAAAATCTGGATGTGATTGGAGCTATCAAGGCCGGCAGAGCGGCAATGATGAATAAAGATGCAAGGCTCCAAGAACTGATCTATCATAGCGGAATGACAGTCTCGACGCCGACAGATGTCGAATCTATGGCATATTCACACAAGGCGGACTGGGGAAGACAACTTGATTCAGAGGCATCGGCGGGCGATAAAGCTGCACAGACCTTTAAGTCACTGGTACATGGGTTCGAAGAACTGACTTTTGAAGTCATAGGCCCTGGTTTAAAAGTCAATACTGCCCTGCTTGAGTTTGAACATCAGCTCAAGAGGAATGAAAAGGCACTGGAAGCCGGCACAATCACGCGCGCACAGATTGCAAAAGCGGTCGGTGAGCAGATGAATAACATGTATGGTGGACAGAACTATGCCCGACAGAGTGTTCATCCGATGACTAAATTCATTAACAAGTTCGTCTTCCTTGGACATGACTGGACATGGTCGAATGTTAAAGGGATGATAGACACAATAAAGGGTGGACAAGAAGGCAAGGTTGCAAGAGATCTTTGGATAGAGACTGCCAAGAAGTATGCATTGGTCTATATGGTCAATGCCTTGGCAATGGCAGGCATGGACGACGATGACTACTGGAAGAGACTCAAGGCTAACTGGGATCAGGGCGGCTTGAGATGGCTATATCTAGATATTACACCGGCAGCGAAGAAGCTGACAGGCGACCAGATGTCCGGCAGCAGATACTTAAACATCATTCGGCAATTTGCCTACCCAGTCAAGTGGATGTCATCAAACCCGCTTAAAACGATCCAGCAGAAGTCTGGAGCTATAGTAGGGCTGTCATCAAGGTTTCTGATGGGAAGCAATACGGTAGGCATGCAGTACACAGACATGGATGCCTTGAATAAGACGGGCAAGAC
>JANYJS010000007.1 GCA_025361765.1 Bacillota bacterium | reverse complement strand
ATACAAAATGATAAACTTAAAGCCAGATTGGATAAAAATGGGGCTATCCCATATCCTCGGCATTAGGCATCTCTTCCTTCCTCCATCCAAGGATCTCCTGGATTCCTTCCTGGCATGACGACTAATATGATATGCTACTCGACAAACTGAAATTAACCGATGGCTTATTAGGAGCGGATATTGTGATCAAATTAGGGGCACCATATCCATTGCTTTGTTTTGTCCTACGAATACGATTCAGCAAGTCTCTGAGATGTGGCTTGATCCATTTAGGATCATTTCCGGCATTAAGTTCAATTCGCCAGTGATAGAATGAATCGCCTTTCCTCCCGATAGTAACTCTATGGACAGCACTACATTTATAGAAGAAATTGATTGTTCCACGCAAGAAACGTTCCCATTCCGATGGCTCTCCTGCATCAGTGCCCAAAGGTACATCGAACTCAGATAACGCGTTTGGAGGCATTTCGAGATCAATCGTGGCGGCATCAATTTTTCGCTTTTTGAGAGCATCCAAGGAATTTGAAAATGATGTCGCAGTAAAGTCAATATAATTTTCGTTCTTTTCCATATTACATTTTTTGCATAAAATTTGTAGGTTCTCTGGCTCATGCGATCCTTTGTAGTGCTTTGGCACAATATGGTCTATTTCCAAGCGAGTAGTGCGACCGCAGCAAAGACACTTGCCATCTCTTTTCTTTACTTGACGCTTTGCTTCATCAGAAGGCTCGTCTGGCCCAGGTTCTTCTTCTTTTTTTATGATTCCGGTATCTGGAACGTTTGGTTGTGGCGAAAGTCTGCGTCTGAGTATCCTTCCAACGCAAAGGTTATATTGATTATAAAAATTATCATAAGAAGAATAAAAGACCTTCCAATATCGCTTATCATTATCGTATTCATTCCTTAGATCTTTATCATATACCTGAATATAATCCAATTTTCTATCAAGCATGTCTTCTGCCAGGCGATCCAAATCATGGTTATCTCTTTCCTCAAATTTAAAAAATTTTGGAGCCTCACCATTTTGAGCGATATGGCGAACAATACTGAAAATATCCTGAGCAAGATTAGATCCAAAGTGCTCCTCTACATTTGGAAAAAACGTTTCTGACCATGCAGTAATTGCTGGCTTGAAATCCTTGAATTGGATGCCTTCATCTTCGAACTCCGTAGGGAGTGGGCTGAGTAGAAACTGAATGACCTTCCTGTAATTATCTTCTTCGTGTTCAAAAACCATAACAAGTCGTTTTATAGATTCAATTTCTTCGCTAATCGCCAACTTTTTATCAGAAAGATGATTCTCTGCACTCTGATCATCATTTGGTTTATTGCCATTAACCGAGTCGGATTGGGCTGCCCTGGCAACATACTCAACCATGTACCATCCTAGTGGCAAAAGCGTCTTGAAGGGGTCGATAAAAGTCTCTGGTCGATACATCATATCTGCTAATTTTCGAACTAATTCAATAGAAATTGGCTCTACTGGCAGATGGGGTTTAGATGGCTCAGGTCTATCCACTATGACGGCATCTACAAGTGGCTGGTAATCAGCCCAATTTATGAGTTGCGTCCAATTATCAATGAAGAATACTAAATAAGCTTCCTTTGTGCCTCCGAATTTTGGCCCGCGTAGCGCACGACCGATCATTTGAGTTAGCAAATTCTGGCTGGTTGTTTGCATGGTGATGAAGACTGACTGAACATCAGGAATATCTGTGCCTTCAGTAAGCATACGAACATTTATGAGTACCTGGATTTCATCCTCTTTAAACGCTTTCAGAACTCGGTCATTTTCATCGTCTTTTCGCTTATTACGAGCATCAGCACTCCCAGGATCTGCATCTATGTGATTATATATTGTACCGTTTTTGACTCCTTGATTTTCAAGAAATTTGCTTATTTCTTCGCATTGAAACCAACGATCTGCAAAAATTATTGTTTTGCCAAGTCTATCACGATTATCTACATAATACTTGGCTATTTTCAGATTTCTCTCTTGATGCTCTGCTAATTTCGTGATAATTTCTTCAGGCAAATTCTCTCTGAAAGTTCCAATCCATTTCTGGTACTCCCGTTTATCAAAATCAGGAACTATGTAGGTTTTAACTGGCTCAGGAATTGGTTTAGCTAAAATACCATCTGCCATCAATTCACTTGGCGAAATTATATTGATAAAATGCTGGGGGAAGATCTTTGCTAACCATCCTTCTTTCTTAGAGTAAGGTGTTGCTGTGAGTCCTAGAAGGTACATTTGTGGATATCGTTCTCTCAAATTCAATATTAGCCGCCGATAACTCGGCGCAGGAGCATGGTGCGCCTCATCAAAAACTAAAAAGATTTTCCCTTCCGCT
>JANYJS010000003.1 GCA_025361765.1 Bacillota bacterium | reverse complement strand
CCTATCCGGTTTGGCGGATAGGGTTATTTTTTTAGATAATGAATATTAAGGAGGCGTAAACAATGTTAAAATCAATTAGAAAAGCATCAATGTTTCTAACAATGGCGGCCATTTTCTCCGCAATGTCTTTTGGTAGTGTTGTTTATGCTGCAAGTGACACGTATATGAACTTTGCCGAACTCAATGCAAACGAGGTTTATGGTGTGGATTATAAAATAGAAAGCAAGGATAATAGATCTCCCGTTGCAATAATTGCCATTCATGGTGGTGGCATTGAAGTCGGAACAAGCCAGCTGGCGAAGGCCACTTCCGATTTAGGCAGCTATAATTATTATGCATTTATCGGCATGATGAAAACTGGAAATTCCATACTGCATATCACTTCTGACAATTTTGATGAAAAAACTGCAAGAGACTTAGTGGCAAAATCCAGACTAACAGTATCACTTCACGGTTGTACTGGTACTGACAAGGTCACTTATCTTGGCGGGCTCGATACCTCTCTAGGAAAACAAATTCAAAAATCCTTGACTGCTGCAGGATTCATCGTAAAGCCGGCACCAGCTGACATGGCTGGCGCAAATATAAAGAACATCGCAAACGCAAATCTTTCAGGCAAAGGTGTACAGCTTGAGATGACCAGAGGACTAAGAGACAGCTTTCTTTCTACGACAAGCACACCAAGTTCAAGTTTAGCCAAGTATTCAGCCGCTTTAAACAAAGGCATTAAGGCATATACAGCTACTTTAAAATAAAATCAAATAGACTTTTGCTTCTCTTTAGGATACCATTTTAAAAAGTGGTATCCTTTTTTTAAATTTATGCACTTATGTCCTCACATACGCACCATGCTGAAATAATCAGGAGGTTCCTCTTATGAAAAAATTCACAGTGACCATTTTAAGCATATTTGTATTAAGTGCCTTGCTCGTGATATTTTCCTATCTCGGAAGGCCCCCCATCATTCAAGTGGACTTGTCTGTCATCGATGAAAATGGTAACGCCATAGCTGGTGCCCGTGCCGAAAGCTCAGCTGTGGTTTTCAATGCGGATCATAATGGCAAAGCAAAGATTATGCTAAGAAATACTGGCCCGGATATGCTTCTTATATCCTCCAAAGGGTATGTGTCAGAAGTTGTTCCCATTGGTCTCGATAATGACCATGAGCCTCTTGAAGTCAGACTCCTTTCAAACCCGGACAACAACCACACTGTAATCAATTTTGGCGGAGACATTATGCTAGGCAGACGATATCTTTCATCAGAGATTAATGACATGCCCTCTTTACCAACCACCACCACCGAAGGTTCCATCGCGGTCGTGAAAAGTTTGTCCAGGGCTTTTGCCTCCGCCGATTTGAGTTGTGCCAATCTTGAAACTATTATTGGGAGCTTCAACCAGAACGAGGCAGCATTAGACAAAAAATACCTCATTCAGAGCCCCCCAGCGGCGATTGCTGCACTTAAAAGTCTCGGCATCAACCTAGTCACTATGGCTAATAATCATACACAAGACTGGGGAGATAAGGGTATCGACAGCACATTAAAGGCTTTACATAATGCCGGCATAGCAACTGTCGGTGCCGGCGACATTAAAGGTTACCGATCTCCTGTTATTTTGCAGCGAAATGGCTCTGCAATTGGCACCTTAGCCTATACCTCCATTAATGACGCTGATAATCCCCAGGATCTTAAATTTGTGCCCAATTGGGATCCCATAAACTCCATCATTGAAATTAAAGAACTTAAAACAAAAGTGGATATCGTTATTGTACAACTTCATGGTGGCGATCAATATGAAACCACGCCTTCAATAAGCCTGACAGATGAGGCTCGAGCAGCTGTAGATGCCGGTGCGGATATTGTAATCTCTCATCATCCTCATGTGACACAGGGCATGGAGTGGTACAAAGGCCATTTGATTGTCTATGGTTTGGGCAACCTAGTCTTTGACCAGAATTTATCAGATACCTTTTCTTCAGGGTTTTTAAGAACCGTATGGGAAGGCAGTCAGCTGCTCGAAGCACGCTATATCCCCTTTGAGCTCGTTGATTATAAGCCAATTCTTGTCACTGGGAGCGCCGCCAGGGCAAACATGAATCAGCTTTGGGAAAAAAATCTGAACCCGATGAAAACGGTTTTACGAAATGGTATAGTCAGTGAGATCCTGCCGACAGCGAACATAAATGCGAAGCCGGTTCAGCTTCATTACGAATGGGGCACCGCAAAACTCATCGATAGCGCGTTATCGTCAATTTCCAGTATTACCCTTAACCCTGGTGAGATAGTGTCGCTTGAAAATAGCGGTCTTATTTCTTCACGACTTGGCCTTTCGGAAAAAGCTGCTCTAAGCGAGACGCTGATTGGCAAGGAGCTATTCGGATGGGGTCAATTTGAAGATGTTCTGGCAGATGCCAACTATATGGGCGGCGCACATATGGCACTGAAACAGCCAGAAAAGCAGTGGCTAACAGAAATAAATACAGTAGATCGTAATGGCTACGTTTCCCTGGCAAGAACCAGCGAGAACAAATCGGTCATGTTCATTCGCACGATTTCACGTATACCATTGCATTTACAAAGACATTCTGAAGCAGGTCCAATGCCGACCTATTCAATAAGAGTAAAACTTAAAACTTCGGGATCAATTAATGCCAGTTTGAGAGTTGACTCTTACGGGTTCAATAATTCTACTTTATTGGAAAATCCCGAGTCAGAACTTTTAGATCAAACTCGCTTTGCCCTCACAGCCTCCGAAGGCTTTTGGAAGACCATAGAAATTCCATTGACCTTTAATATCTC
>JANYJS010000097.1 GCA_025361765.1 Bacillota bacterium | reverse complement strand
CGGAAATTTTGCTAAGCGGCATCTTCATGTATTTGCCATAAGCCGTTACAGCTACCTCACCACCCTCTAGAAGTATTTCTCCTGTGCCCTCAAAGAGTCTTTTGTTGTTGCCCGTTATTCTGCCAACGGCTCTAAGTTTTTGATCCAGTGGCAAAGGCTTTTTATACTGAATTTTAAGCTCGACCGTCACGCCCCAGGTATCAGGCTCTTCTATCATAATCGCTCTGCCTATGGTCTCATCAAGAACGGCTGATGCTATGCCGCCATGGAGCCTTCCGGGATAACTCTGATGTTCTTCGAGAACACGAAATATAGCCACCAATTCCTTATTGTCCAGTTCGTAAAATCGGGTACGCAGACTAAACTGGCTCTCAAGACCGCAAATAAGGCATTTTTTGCTGTTGTACTGTTTTTTGGTCACTTTATGTTTCATTAAGCACCCCTCAGCTGTATTATCCTTTAGAATTGGAACTCTTAGCTATTATAAGGATTGAGTTTTTCTTTCAGCTTAAATCATCAAGTCAAATAAGAAAATGAGTCAAATAAAAAAACGATTGACCTGCAAATAAAAAATGATTAACCTGATTTTATGTCTATGATTATAGCATAAAAGTATGCTATAATCACTTTGTCTTATTTATACTTGACATAATCCATTATATGCTGGGGTAGCTCAGTTGGTAGAGCAGCTCATTCGTAATGAGCAGGTCGTGGGTTCGATTCCCTTCCTCAGCTCCATATTGAAAAGGACTTGCTTTCAAGTCCTTTTCTTTTTCAAATATACCATGTATACTATCATTATCTTTAACGTCTATGCTGAAAAAAATTAAGCGGGAGATCGTAAATGGAGAGCAAAAAAACTGAGGTCTTTTCGGAAAAATTTTTAACACAATCTATCATTGATAATTTACCCTTCGACGTCTGGTTTAAGGATCTTCAAGGCAGGTACCTTGTCGTCAATAAGCATTTTGAAGACTACTGCGGGAAAATTATAAGCGACATTATCGGCAAGAACGATTATGACCTTTATCCAAAAGAAGAAGCCGATATTTACGTTGCCAGCGACCAGGAAGCCATTAAAAATAGGAGCCACGGCTTTTTTGAGAGCAACTACAAAGAAGGTTACTATAAAGAAGAATTCAAATCCACTATTTTTGATAGTGATGGGTTTTTAGTTGGAACCGTTGGTTTTTCGAGAGATATCACAGATCAAAAACTTCTTGATATTGCTCTAACCGAGACAAATCGCAGCAATTCGGTGCTTCTGTCAAATCTTCCAGGTGTTGCTTATAGGTGCAAAAATGATGAGAACTGGACGATGACATTCATGTCTTCAGGTTGTTATGCCTTGACAGGTTATTATCCTGAAGACCTCATCGAAAATAATAAATTTTCCTATAATGACTTGATTAGTCCCGAATATAGAGATCATCTCTACGCGAAATGGACATCCGATGTGGCTAAAAATTTGCAGTCGCGGGATGAGTATACTATTATTACTGCCACTGGCGAAAAAAAATGGGTTTGGGAGCAGTCTCAGGGCGTTTTTGACGCTAATGGCAATCTCATCGCCAGCGAGGGTTTCATCACTGACATCACTGAAAGAATGACTGCTGAACAAGAATTAAAGCGCAGCGAAGAGCGATTTAGAACCATGTTCGAGACCGCTCCTTTAGGCATTGGTATTTTTGACTCTTCTACGGGCCACGCGTATCAGGTGAATCCAAAATTTTTAGAAATCACAGGCAGGCAAGCCAAAGATATTATTATGGTTGACTGGAGGGAGTATTCTCACCCAGATGAAACAGATGAGAATCTCAGGTTGATGGCTGACCTAAATGCCGGGAAAATCAGCGGATTTGATATGGAAAAGCGCTTAATTAAACCTGATGGCTCCTATATTTGGGTTAATATGACCATTTCTCCATTTAATGACGGATATTATGATCAGCCCCGCCATCTTTGTATGGTGTCGGATATTACTGATAGAAAACTTAGAGAAGAAGAAATTATATATCTCAATTATCATGATGTTCTGACAGGCCTTTATAATAGAGCTTTTTTCAATACAGAAAAAAATCGTCTTGATACACCTAGGCAGCTTCCCCTCTCAATCATTATGGGGGATATCGACGGACTTAAGCTGACCAATGATATGTTTGGTCATTCAGAGGGGGACAAGCTCCTAAACGGCATATCCAAGATTCTCAGTTCTTGTTGTCGAAATGAGGATATCATTGCCAGAATTGGCGGGGATGAGTTTTGCATTCTTCTGCCACAGGCCAGTAGCACAGTGACGCAGGAGATTTGCGACCGCATTAATAAGGCTTGTGAAAACTATGAATCGAGTGAAGATAAAGATATTTTCTCACCAAGTATTTCCCTCGGCTACGCCACAAAATACAGGCCAGAAGATTCTATAGACATCATTATTAAGGCAGCAGAGGAGGATATGTACAAGCACAAGCTTCTTGAGCGCAAAAGCATGCATAGTTCTATCATTGCCTCTATAAAAGCAACCATGCTTGAAAAAAGTCAAGAGACAGAGGAACATGCCGAAAGATTAGTCAGCCTCTCTAAGCTGCTCGGACGAAGTCTTTCTCTCAGCGAATCAGAAATGAATGACCTTGAGCTTTTGTCAACGCTGCACGATATCGGTAAGATGAGTGTTGGTGATGTCATTTTACTAAAGCCCGGCAAACTCAATGATCAGGAATGGGCGGAAATGAAAAAACATCCTGAGGTTGGTTTTAGAATTGCCCAGGCTTCCCCTGAGCTTGTTTCTATTTCAGAATATATCCTTTGCCATCATGAGAGGTGGAATGGCGAGGGTTATCCCCAAGGCTTATCTGGTGAAAATATTCCTCTGTTATCCAGAATTCTAGCTATAGTGGATGCCTATGATGCGATGACGCAAGATAGACCCTATAGAAAAGGGGGTTCCTCCGAATTTGCTCTTGCCGAAATTATGGCTAATGCTGGCACCCAGTTCGATCCGAACATTGCAAAGCTTTTTGTTGAACTTATAGAGAGCGGACATTAGATTGCTTTATATTCGTGAATGAGAGCTTTACCATATATCTTTTTCTGTTAATTTAGTTTTAATTATTGAAAGGAAGTGTCCTTATGCAAATTTGGTTTATTGTTTCTCTATTATTTGCAGTTATCGTTGCGATTTTCGCGGTTTTGAATTCCAGCGTAGTGGCCATTAATCTGGTTTTTCAAAGTTTTGAAATGTCCCAATCTATTGTGATTCTGGCCTCAGCCGCTTCCGGTGCAGTGATTGTTCTGTTTTTAGGGCTGTTTAGTAAAGTAAAGACTAGCCTCAAAATCAGAGAGTTAAGTAACGCTCTAAAGGCTTCTGAAAAAAAGAATGCGCTTTTGGCTAATTCAATTAAAGATTATGATGCTAAGGATTCTCTTAGCAAGTCTCTTGCGGAAAAGGCAGCTGGAAGCCAGACAAATGAAGTCAAAGCCGAAAATCAGGCTGAATCCGATTAAAAAGATGATGTTGTTTGATGATACTCTTGACTTTATTGAAAATCTTTCTAAATAGAGTAATTTTGGAGGTTAATTATGGTTTTTACTTTTGAACATGTCAACTTAAATGTAACCGATTCAAAATCGTCCATTGCATTTTATGAAAAAGCTTTGGGACTAAAAGAGATCAAGCGAATCGAGGCCGGTGACGGGAGCTATCTGCTGGTTTTTATGGGAAGTCCCACATCACCTCTTAGCATTGAGTTAACCTGGCTTCGCGATAAAGAAGGCCCTTATAATTTGGGAGACAATGAGTCTCACCTTGCCTTCAGGGTTGATGATTATCCGGCTGCATATGAATTTCATAAGGGAATGAACTGCATTTGTTATGAAAACACCGCTATGGGTATTTACTTTATATCTGATCCAGATGGATACTGGATTGAGATTTTACCCATAAGGTAATTAGTCGTCGACACCTTTAGGGCCTTCGTCATTAACGCTGGTTGTTGTAGCCGACGTAATGGTATCAGTTGGGCTACTGCTGGTTGTTGCTGAGCTTGTTGAGTCGACAACGGGAGTTGCTTCTGCTAATAATATCTGACCTTTTTCAAAACTTCTAAGAATAAGCGCAATTGCCTGTTCTCTTGTGGTCAATCCCTCAGGATTCATGACGCCATGGCTGGTTCCCACTAAGATTCCTGCTTGATTCATGTACTGAGTAGCTTCTTTTGCCCAATCCGCAATTTTGGCTCTATCAGCGAAGACTACTGGTGTAGATACTTCAAAATAGCTTTCAAGTCCCAACTTCTGCCATTCTCTTTTCATTATTACGGCAGACTCCTGACGGGTCAGCAATCCGGAAGGATTAAAGTTCGCATTTCCTGTGCCCACAATAAGTCCCAATTCATACGCCTTTGCAATTTCAGCATTAGCGCTGTCTTTGAATGGTTTTTGCGTTGCCGGAACTACTACTTTTCCGCCGGAGGTCTCATAAAGTCTTACAATTAGGGCTACAAACTCTTCCCTAGTAATTGGTTTGTTAAATTGACTCATGATACGATCAACAGTCAAGCCATCCAATACTGCTCTGTTTACTTCCTGCTTAGCCCAGCCACTTGGCGTAGATATCCAATTGACCTGTCCGGATGGTGCTGGAGCTGGCATAGGCGTTGGCGCTGGAGCTGGCATAGGCGTTGGCGCCGGCGTAGGTGTTGGTTTTGGTGCTGGAGACGGATTTGGTTTCGGCAATGGTACTGGTGTCGGCGTTGGCGCCGGCGCCCCAGTCGCTGCTGAAACAGTATCTGCTCTAATGTTTGAAAAAGTTTGATTCGGTAACATAAAACTCGTTGAAATTAATCCAACCACTAACAGATAGGTTAAAGTTTTTTTTATCATCATCATAATCACCTCAATATAAGCTTAGTTTTCTTTGCATGAATTCTTATGTATGCTCTGCAAAATCTATTGGTTAGCTATTAATACCAGCAACTAGAGGATTTAAACCAATTATTACAACTTGTAACAAAGATGTAATAGCAGCATCAATCACCATAAAAAAATGACTGGCCACATAAGCTAGTCATTATATTTTATATAATTTGTCTTTGTATCAAATTCTCATGAGTTTCTACCTATATTTCTCTAGATATTAAATCATCATAGGTTTCTCTTCTGACAATAAGTCTGTCAATTCCTTCTTTGACCATAACAACAGCAGGTCTTGGGATTCTATTGTAGTTGCTGGCCATGGAATAATTGTAGGCCCCGGTGCTCAAAACAGCAAGAATATCTCCCGATTCAGGTTTTGGAACGCTTAGGTCATAAATAAGAATATCTCCTGACTCACAGCACTTTCCGGCAATCGTCACAACTTCACTTTTGGGTAAATTTATTTTGTTCGCAATGACCGCGTCATATTTTGCATCGTATAGAGCGGGTCTTGGATTATCTGGCATCCCACCATCTATGCCTACATAGATCCTGACGTCTGGGATTTCTTTAATAGATCCAATCGTGTAAAGTGTTATGCCTGATTCTCCAACAATCCATCTGCCTGGTTCAATGGTCACTCGGGGGATGAGAAGTTTGTATTCATGGCATTTTTCATCAATACGTTCCATTATTGCGTTTGTAAAATAGGTCAGAGTTTTTCTGTCATCTTCTTCAGTATAACGAATGCCAAACCCGCCGCCGACATTTAACTCTTTTGTCTCAAGGGAAAATTCATCCTTAACATCCTTCATTAACTTAGTTAAAATGTCAATCGCGGCAAGATGAGAAGCGTTCTCGAGAAGCTGAGATCCCACGTGAAAGTGAAACCCCATAAATTTAACATTCGGCATCCCCAAAGCTCGCTTAATATAGCCGCTGCGTACGCGCTCATCCAGGGGAATGCCAAATTTAGAATCCAAATGCCCAGTTGATATGAATTTATGGGTATGACTGTCAACCCCCGGCGTCACCCTAAACAGAATGGAAATCACGCAATTTTTCTCTTTTGCATAAAGATTGATTTCCTCAAGTTCAAAAGCGTTATCAACTACAATCCTTCCAACTTTGTGATCCACTGCCATTCTTATTTCATCTAGAGTCTTATTGTTTCCATGAAAAATAATCTTTTCCATAGGGAAACCAGCTTTTATTGCTGTATAAAGCTCTCCCCCGGAGACCACATCTAAATCAAGCCCCTCATTGTCAATAATTCTGCACATTTCAAGAGTCAAAAAAGCTTTACTTGCAAAAGCCGCTCGGCTTTCAGGATACTGGTCAAGAAAATCCCGTCTGATCTCACGGCATCTTTCTCTAATATAAGTTTCTGAAACCACATATAAGGGAGTTTTATATTTTTTTGCAAGTTCAACTGTGTCACATCCATCAAAATGAAAGTTTCCACTAAAGCCTTGGTTAGAGGTCATCCTTTGCCTCCATTTTCTTATTCAGGACTTCGTCAATAAAGAGCATCGCCATCTCGGGATCAAACTGTTTACCAGCGTTTTCTTTAATTTCAACAATAGCCTCTTCAATAGACATGGCTTTTTTATATGGTCGATTGTTTGTCATAGCATCAAAAGCATCAACAATGGATACAATTCTAGATAACTGTGGAATATCAGTTCCAGAGATGCCCTTCGGATATCCGCCTCCATCCCAGCGTTCATGATGTGTTAAGATATATTCGGCTACGCCAGCAAGTTCGGGAACTGATTTTACTATTCTATAGCCTACTTCCGTATGTTTCTTCATCTTTTCCCACTCATCGGGATTTAGTTTCCCCTTTTTATTTAGGATGCTATCGCTAATAGCAATTTTACCAATGTCATGTAAAGAAGCATAAATTTCCAGTTCCTTTTCTTCGGATTTTGATATGCCAACTAATTTTCCGAGTTTTTCCGAAAGATCCTTTAGCCTTTCTGCATGTTCCTCTGTTTCAATATCTTTTTCATAAAGCGTTTTTTTAATGGACTCTATAATGTTATGTCTCGAGCTATCAATCTGGGTCAGTTTGTTTCGATACAGCATATCTTCCGCATGTTTAAGCGTATTGACTATAGTATCCTCGCAAAGTATCTTCGTAGCCATTCCCCAAGATATACTGGCAGGCAGCGACTTCTGATTATGGCTCTCAATGGAAGCGATAACTTCTTTGCACTTATCTCCTGCCTCATTGGCAGATATATTTGGCAGTAGAACCGCAAATTCATCGCCGCCCCATCTCGCTAAGATACTATCTGTTTTAAATACAGAACTAAGTTCATCAGCAAATCTTTTAAGTAGTTCATCTCCAGCGAAATGCCCAAAGACATCATTTACTATCTTAAGTCCATTCACATCCCATAAAATGGCCGTAACCGGAAGATTTCGCTCGTTTTCATATTTTTTTATTTCCTCTTCAAAATATCTGCGATTATGAAGACCCGTTAATAGATCATGATAGCTTAAAAATAAAATTTCTGCCTCTCGTTTTTTTTGCTCTGCCACTTCATTATGAAGTGCAAAGACAGTCTTTGAAATTTTCTTCATTGCGCTTGAAACCAGAAAATATATCAATGCCCCAGTAATAACAACATAGAGCCAGCCTTTTATAATACTGATGTTCATGAGCAAGAAACGATCAGTGACAAGGGCTCCCACCAGAGTATCTGATATGATGATCCATGCTAAACCGAAAAACAGATAGATTCCAGTAATTTTTATGGCTAGCTTGCTGTAGTACTTGGTCTCCACGCTATCTTTTTTATCAAAAATATCAAAATCCCCGAGCTTTTCATTGATATACTTTCCAAGTTCTCTTTTCATAATTACCTCCTGCCTTTGCTAAAACCCTTCGCCGGCTGGTCGGACTGAATTTGCTTTTATTTCATGATTTTGCAGACATCATTAGAAAATGCCGCTGGATCGTCTATTGGCAATCCTTCTATGAGGAAGGCCAGATTGTAAAGAAGCTCAGTATATAGGTTCAGCTTTTCCTTATCTTCATTATAAGCGGTAAGCAAACTTTGAAAAACCTCATGAGATGTGTTAATTTCGAGTGCTTTGTCAGCAGTAATCTTATCACTTCCCGGCATAGTATTTAGAATTTTTTCCATTTCAATCGAAAGTTCTCCGTCATTGGTGAGACAAACAGGGTGATGTTTTAGCCGTTTGGAAGCTCTAACATCCTTAACCTTACCAATAAGCAAAGTTTTCATATACTCAAAGAGGTCCTTATTCGTATCCTCTTCAACTTTATCCGCTTCCTTTTCCTCGGCATCGATGCCAAGGTCACCGCTTGATACAGACTTAAATCCCTTATCCTGATAGGATGTAAGCATTCTAATTGCAAACTCATCAACATCATCAGTAAAGTATAGAATTTCATATCCTTTTTCTAAAACCAATTCAGTTTGGGGCATTTTCTCTATGCGATCCGCCGAATCACCTGCGGCATAATATATAAATTTTTGGTCTTCAGGCATACGTGCTATATATTCCGAAAAGCTGACCAGCTTCTTTTCCTTTGAAGATACAAATAGCAAAAGATCTTTCAATTGATCAGCGTTGCTGCCATATTCATTGTAAACACCATATTTCAGCTGTTTTCCAAAGGATTGATAAAATACTTCATACTTTTCTCTTTCATTTTTCATTAAGACTTGTAGTTCTTTTTGAATTTTGCCAGTAATATTCTTTGCAATCAGCTTCAACTGGCGATCATGCTGCAAAAGTTCTCTCGAAATATTTAAGGATAAATCTTCAGAATCCACAAGCCCTTTGACGAAACTAAAATAATCCGGCAATAAATCAGCGCATTTATTCATGATTAATACGCCGCTTGCATAAAGCTCCAATCCTTTTTCATACTCTCTAGTATAAAAATCATATGGGGGTTTTTCCGGAATATAAAGAATAGCATTGTAGCTAAAAGCTCCATCAACGCTGATGTGAATATGCCTGATCGGTTTGTCAAAGCCATAATGCTTCTCTTCATAAAAAAGATCATAATCCTCCGATGTCAGTTCATTTTTGTTCTTCTTCCAAATTGGCACCATACTATTGATGGTCTTAATCTCATTATACTTTTCATACTCACTCTCGCTGCCTTCTTTTAACCTGCTGCTTTGAACATCCATGGTAATTGGATAGCGAATAAAATCAGAATACTTCTTGATTATAGCTTTAATGCGATACTCTTCCAAAAATTCGTCATACTTTTCATCTTCTGAATTTTCTTTGATCTTTAAAATGATATCTGTTCCTACAGTATCTTTTGTGCAGCGCTCAATGGAATATCCATCAGCGCCCATTGACTTCCATTGGTAGGCTTCATTGCTGCCAAAGGCTTTGCTTTGAACCGTAACAACGTCAGCTACCATAAAAGCAGAATAGAAGCCAACGCCAAACTGACCAATGATGTCGATGCCATCTTGGGCTTCATTTTCTTTCTTGAATTCGAGCGAGCCACTTTTGGCAATGATGCCAAGATTATCGTCAAGCTCTTCCCGGGTCATTCCTATTCCAGTGTCTTTGAGAGTCAAGGTTCTATTTTTTTTATCAAGGACAATGCGTATATAGAAATCCTCTTTGTTAAAACTGATTGCACCATCAGTTAGGGCTTTGTAGTACATCTTGTCAATGGCATCACTGGCATTTGATATTAGCTCCCGCAAAAATATCTCCTTGTGGGTATAAATCGAGTGGATCATTAAGTCCAGCAATCTTCTGGACTCCGCCTTAAATTGTTTTTTAGCCATAGTTTTGACTCCTTTCAAAAGCAATTTTCACATATTAGCACTCTGCAAACATGAGTGCTAATATCATTTTTATCATATTTTATCATGTCTGTCAATGTTTCCGATGGCTGGTCATGGCATTATAGGCGTCAGCAACCTGCCAGCTGTTTGGTAAAAGCATTTCTACAGCATCTGTTTTCATGAATATGCTCCCTATTTAAAATCCATATAATTATCTGACTATTTGCTTCTATCTATACCTAAGATAGCTGCACCTATGAGCACCGCCGCGCTTCCCATCTCAGCCAGTTTCAGATCGGGAGAAAAAACTTCTCGATGAAAAACCCTCTGCTGCATTTTTTCACGAACCGGCTTTAGGAGCGTATCTCCAAGCGATGTGATACCACCGCAAAGTATGATAACTTCAGGCATCAATATATTTGCTACATTTGCAAGACCATCAGCCAGATCATCGATATATTTATTCACCACTTTAACAGCAGCTTCGTCAGAAGTTTCAGCGGCCTCAAATACCGTAAACTCATTAATCAGATTAATATCATTGCTGCAGAGCTTCATAATCTGAGAATCCGGATTAGCAAGCGCTGCTTCCTTTGTTGCTTTAATGATAGCCGTCTCCGAGCATAGCGCTTCCAAACAGCCTTTTCTTCCGCAGGAGCAGGCAGGCCCGTTTTTATCGATAACCATGTGAGAAATAACACCGCCGGCATATTCGAAACCGTCGTAAATTTTATTTTCAATAATTATTCCGCAGCTGATGCCAATTCCAATGTTAACTAAAACAGAGTAATCCAGATCCTCTGCGGCTCCGGCAAAACTTTCAGCAAGTGCGGCACAGTTGGCATCGTTTTCGATGAAAATAGGAAATTTATAATATTTCTTGAATTCCTCTTTTATTGGCGCATCATAAAAGCCCATGACATAATTCTTCATGATGTTTTCGCTGTCTTTATCGGGTGCCCCAGGGCAGCCTACGCCGATATGCTTGATATTTCTAAGTTCTAGGTCCTGATCATCAAGCAGGGCGTCAACAAGATCCACAGCGTCTTTCACTATTTCTTGCAAGGGTCTTTCTTTTCTGGTCTGTATTTTTTTTCGCGCTAAAAGGCGGCCAAATTTATCCACCAACCCTGCCTGCGTCAGCTTTGCTCCAATTTCAATACCTATAGAATATTTCATAATTTACTCCTTTCATGGCTTGCTTTTTTAGGACTACGCACACTATTATCATCTCTAAGCTGTAGGGGCATTACCGCCACAACGATATGTTTATGTTTTAAAAGTTTCTTCTCTATAAAAAGTCTTGTTTTCCCGTGAAGTAATTTTTGCCACCATTTTTTGACAACAAATTCTGACAATAGTACTGTAATCATATCCCCTGGTTCGTACTCATATTCCGTTGACTCAATAAATCTAATCAGTGGATCCACTACTTTTCGATAAGGCGAGAGTTTTACTACAAGTGGAATTTTCGTTTTCAGCCGGTCAAACTTCTCCTGAATCTCTTTAGCGCTGTCATCGTCTATGGCAACGGTAAAGGCTATAACATCATCACAGATTGTGCTTGCATATCTGAGTGCCCGGACGCTGGCATTATTGACGCTTTCAATAGGAACTATGATTTTGTTTTGATAATTTGTTTCTGAAAAATCGAATTTCTCATAATCGCCATCTTTGATTTTTAGCTGTTCCTTAATCGACATATAGTGCAGGTGTACCTTGTCAAGCAAAAAGACCATAAGGGGTAACAAAACGATAACAAGCCAAGATCCTTCCGTAAATTTGGCAACGGCTATTACGACGACGACAATAGCGCTAAAAATGGCGCCAATGCCATTTACAGCTGCTTTTAGCTGCCAGTGCTTGTCTTTTTTCCTGATCCATTTTACAAACATACCGGACTGAGACAGCGTAAATGATATGAAAACTCCGATGGCATAAAGTCCAATTAGCGATGAAACATTGGCATTAAATCCAACTATTAGGAGAATCGAGACAATGGCCAGCATAACTATTCCGTTATCAAAGCTAAGTTTATCTCCCCTCATGCCAAGTTGCTTGGGTGCGTATTTTTCTTTGGCCATGACTGCAATCAGCATGGGGAAAACCGAGTAGGCTGTATTCGCTGCTAAAATTAGGATGATAAAGGTCGTTGCAGTTATGTAATAAAACATAAATGAATGTCCAAATATTTGTTCAGCCATGAGAATCAGAAGTGCCCCATTTTCACCTGGGACCGTATGATAAAGGCTCGCCATTATTGTCGTGCCTCCAAATAATACGAATATAATTATTGCCAGAAGCAGAAGAACAGTTTTAGCATGCTTGGTAGAAGGCTTTTTAAAATTGGGAACCGCATTACTTACGGCTTCAACACCGGTTAGTGCCGTACAGCCACTTGCGAAGGCCTTGAGCATAATTAAAAGTGCAATGGCGTTTGTTGGTTTTATTAAATCGGGTTCGGGCGGGATATATCCAGACATCAGTTTAAACGCTCCACCAATGATCAGTGCCAGCATGCCAATTATAAATGCATATGAAGGAACGCCAAATACCTTTGAAGACTCCCTGACTCCACGAAGGCTTCCAACCATAAGGATTAATACCAGAGCAACAGCTATGATTACCCTATAGGGTTCCAGCCATTGAAATGCCGATGTGACTTGCTCAACACCCGCAGAAATACTGACAGCAACAGTAAGGATATAATTTACAGACAACGCCGATCCGGCAATAATTCCCGAAATAGGTCCCAGATTTTCTTTTGCTACTATGAAAGCGCCGCCGCCGCCTGGGTATGCGTCTATGGTCTGCCTATATGAGATGACCAGAATTATTAATAGAGCAATAACGCACCATGTCAGAAAAGACATTCGCGCATAAGCTGCAAGGCCAAACACAGGTATAAGAACAAGTAGCATTTCCTGGCCTGCATAAGCAACTGATGAGATGGCATCTGAGGATAGAATGGGGAGTCCCCAAAGGATGCCGAGTTTTTCTCCCTTTAGTTCCGACGTTTTTAGTGGTCTTCCGATTAAAAATCTTTTAACTTTATTGATCATAATTTTGTACGGCGCTTCAAGCTATTAGTGTTAATAACTTTGATCCTTTCTTAATATAAATTATAGGACAAATTTTACAATTGCTCCTCTTGGTTTTTTCTGTTTTGAGAATTGAGTACGAGATTGTCGTCTTTCAATTGAAGCGGCATTACAGCTACGACGATATGCTTATGCTTAAGCAGCTGTTCCTCTATATAAATCCAGGTATTTCTATGTAGAAATCTCTGCCACCATTTATTGACTGTGAATTGGGACAGCAAGACCGTAATGATGTCATCCTTTTGATAGTCATACTCCGCCGACTGAATAAATCTGAGCAGCGGTTCAACCACTTTTCTATATGGAGAAACCTTAATGATTAAAGGAATGCTTGTATCAAGTCTGTCGTATTTCTGACGAATTTCCTTTGCACTTTCTTCATCAATTGCAATAGTAAAGACAGTGACTTTATTTGAAATCGTATTGGCATATCGGATTGCTCTGATACTGGCCTTATTGACGCTTTCAATAGGTACGATTACTTTATTTTCATATTCTTTGGCTTCGATATGAATTGAGGCATATTCATCCGCTTCAATTTTTAATTGAATTTTCACCGACAGATAATGCTTCTTTATAGTATGAATTGCTAAGACAATAATCGGAATCAATAGGACAACAATCCAAGCCCCTTGATAAAACTTAGTGACTGCAATTATGACGACGACAATTGATGTGACCAAAGCGCCGAAGCCGTTAATGGCAGCCTTCAGATGCCAATGCTCTCCTTTTTGGTTTCTCCATCTGATAAACATGCCGGTTTGGGAAAGTGTAAAGGAAATGAAAACCCCAATAGCATAAAGTCCAATCAAGTTTCCAACATTTGCTTTAAATACAATAATCAGGAGTATTGAAACAATCGATAATACAATAATACCATTATCAAATCCCAGTCGATCTCCTCGCTCATTGAGCTGCCTTGGTACGTAACCTTCCTTTGCCATGACTGAAATCAGCATTGGGAAACCGGCATATGCCGTGTTGGCGGCCATAACCAGAATGACTAATGTCGTAAAAGTGATGTAGTAAAACATGAATCCCGTGCCGAAAATTTCTTTTGCAATCAAAATGAGCATGGTTCCATTGACGCCGGGAATAACGTGGTAGCGCATAGCGAGCAGTGCAGTTCCCCCAAACAATACGAGAATAATGACCGCAAGGATCAGCAACACAGCTTTGGCATATTTGCTTGAAGGGCTTTTAAAATTCGGAACTGCATTGCTGACCGCCTCGATTCCAGTAAGTGCGGTACAACCATTAGAAAAAGCTCTCAGCATAAGCATAAGGGTTAGCGGTTGTGCTATTCCAACAAAAGTAGGCTCCGGCGGAATATATCCAGAAGCCAGCTTGAAAAAACCGGCAATAATCATAATGAGAATCCCAAGAATAAATGCGTAGGCGGGAATTCCAAATATTTTAGAAGCTTCTCTAATCCCTCTTAAATTTCCAATCGTCAATAATATAACCAACCCAACAGCGAAAATGACGCTGTAAGCTTTAAGCGAGCCAAATGCTGAAGTCAATTGCTCAACCCCGGAAGATATGCTGACTGCAACAGTTAAAACATAATCAACAAGTAGCGCTGCACTTGCGATCATGCCGGCTAGATTGCCTATGTTTTCTCTGGCAACGGTGAACGCACCTCCACCATTTGGATAGCAGTCAATCGTCTGTCTATAGGAAAGTACAAGCAAAGCAAGGAGCCCAATGATTGCCCATGAAATATTGGACATTTGTGTATAAGCTGCAATACCAATGACTGGAATTAAAACCAAAAGCATTTCCTGTCCGGCATAAGCCACAGAGGAAATGGCATCAGATGATAGAATGGGCAGTCCCCACAAAATACCAAGTTTTTGGTCTTTTAATTCAGAGTTCTTTAATGGTTTTCCTATTAAAAACCTTTTTGCTTTCTTTAGCATAATTTCTCTTTTCGTTAACATGTAAGGATTCTTAGTTTCTCTATTGTATCAAGGAATTAAGGCTTTTTCTACACGTAGAGATAAAAATATATCAATTTTTCATACATTTTTAGTAAATTCGTATCAGCTGCAACTGAAATCATCATGCCGAGGAATAAAGAATCCCCTCTTAACCATGAGAGCACCACCTTCAATTATTTTTTTACCTTCCATTTTAGCACTATTTATTCTAATTTGGCACTAATTATTTTATCAAATAATTTTATAAAAAACGCTGAAACAAAAAAGGCGTGTAACCTTTTCAATTTCAACGTTTTTTTGTGGTCGGGACGACAGGATTTGAACCTGCGGCCTATTGATCCCGAAACCCCATTAGCGTGTGTTATGAGGCTTCAGCAGAGGCCACAAACGCGCATATTCCAAAGTTTTCAATTTCGCATTTACTACACATGCGCACCCAATGTAACCAGAAAGTAAAAATTTGTGAACGCGTTGTGAACGCTACTTACGTCTCTTTATACATCTGAATTACTCGTTAATATTCTAAATGTTTTAGGTAGGGCCTATAAAACAGCTGAACATTTTTATGTTTTGTGCAATTTTATGGGAATCCAAATGAATCAAGTGTATAATACTATTAAATATGTGTGATGAAAAACGAGTCGAACAAAGATTTAATAACAGAAATATTATATAGCGAAGAGTCTTTTGTAATAGGAAGAGCATATCAGATAATCAGCCAGTTATAATTTCACATTAATTCCTGCTCGAGAAAGTGTTATAATAACAACCTGTATTCTGCAAGCAGAAATTCCCCACTTCTGCAATAAGTTTTCCCCAGGCACCACTGGGGAATTTTTATGTTAACCTTGCCTGATCAGCGAGGTCTTCATACGATTGCTGTCTCCATCAAATATCAAAAGGTAGCAGTGATGCAGCAGTCTGTCGAGCAGAGCTCCCGTCATCTGTTCGTCATAAAGTACATTAACCCATCTCGAAAATTCGATGTTCGTCGTAATCACCAAACTTTTTCGTTCATAGCACTCTGATACGATTTCGAAAAGCAGCTGTGCGCCATCTCGATCCAGTGGGACATAGCCCCACTCATCAAAGATGAGCATATCAGTTTTCATGATTTGTTTCATGAAGCTACTCAGGTCTTTGCTTTTCTTTGCCTCAGACAGCCTATTCACAAGACCTGCTGTACGAAAGAACCTGACTGACTTTCCCAGTCTGCAGGCTTCAAGCCCAATAGCGGTTGCAAGATGTGTCTTGCCGGTCCCCACATTCCCATAAAATACCAGATTGTTTTTTTCACCCAGAAATTCGCATTCTCTAAGATATTCCGGCGATATACTTGCCGGCAGCGTCACCTCGTCAAATCTGAAAGAGTCGAAAGACTTCAAACTGTAGAATCCCGCATTTTTGATCATTCTGTCTCTTCTGGCGTTTTCACGGTGCTCTATCTCAAGCCTCAGCAGTTTTAAAAGATAGTCTTGATGGTTCTCAGCTTCTATCTTCTCGCTGTTATCCACCATGTTTCTACTGAACTTCAGGGTCTTGCAGCATTTTGATATATCATAGGTCAGCATGAACGGCCACCTGCCTTTTCAAGCAGCAAATCATAGG
>JANYJS010000088.1 GCA_025361765.1 Bacillota bacterium | reverse complement strand
TTATAGAGCAGCTTTACCACTTATGTCACTGTCCAGTTTTCCCAGACCGGCTCTAAGTTCGGATTTGAATGCTTCAATGACTTTTTCCCCATGAGTAAGCCTTCTTTTGATTTTGTCCCTTGTATTGGCGAGGAGATGATTGAGGTAAGCAGAAATCAACAGTAATAATAATGCCCCCAGAGAAAGTTCACCGATAATGGTAGTGTCCATATTTGGTTCGACTTTATGGTTTTATATTATTGGTCTGCTTGATTTCACTTTAGCCAACACAACGGCTGGTATCAGCCCACATCCACATTACATGACATTGTTGGGCTTTAATTACTTATGTCCAAGTATTTTTTGAACTTCTCTTTCGCTGGCCCAAATTGGTTAACAAGCCATTTAAGTTCCTTGTGCTTTTCATCCACTATCCTCTGGTGATCATACCCATCTGGTTTTTCTTGTGTGTAGTCTCGGTATTCTTGATTCCAACGCCCCAAATTTAAGCCATGTTCATATATTTCATCGATATATTCTGTGATTTCCGGACCAAATAAAAAGTCAGCTTCAGAAACGGATGTGCGGAACTTCAGGAGGTCTTCTATACTTGCATTCGCATCTCTGGCAATTATACTCAGAATTTTTCTAACCTCTTCATATACACATAGCCTTCTCACATAACGGTCAAGATTCAATTTTTGTTGATTGGTTTTCCATTGTTGCCATGCAATATAGGTTGTAACAATTGCTATTAGAGGTGTAAGCAATGACTTGGATATTTCAATTAACTGTTGTATGCACATTAGCGTGCCTTATAACGGCGCTTTCCAGACGCAGTGTTAATTCTGTCAGCAAGAGCCCGGTTATGTGGTGGTATGTCCCAAGCTCTCTTTGATCCTCTTTTGAGACAATCAGCAACGCTAGTAATTATTTCCAAGCACTTTTCAAAGACCTCTTTCAAAGCATCGTTTTTAAAAGGCAACTGAAGATAGAAGTCGGCAACAAGCTTAGTCCTTGCTATTAGGGAGGAATCTTCTTTCAAACCAGATAAGGCTATTATAGGTCTTCCATATGTCGTTTTTATTTGGGTGATGAGTTTCAGAGAATTTTCCAGACGATCTTCAACAGGACAAGCAGCAGCAAACCTAATATTGTTCATAATAAAAATGAAAATATCAATATCATCTTTTCCTGCAAGTTCTAATAGCTCCTCGCCATGAGAAGAGGACACAATTGATAGGTTATATTTGTCCTTAACTACATCCTTGATGATAGCAGAAAATAGCTCTGAAAAAGAATCCTCAGATGCACCGCCTATTTGCACCCGGACTTGTTGTCTTTTTAGCTCAGGTTTAAGCGGCATCCTGCTTTTGACCAAGCCTGACTTTTTTCTCACCACACGGCTATTTATAGGGGTAATTGACTCACTCTTTTTCGCTATGCGCTTGTCGTCAATCATGTGTGCACCCTTCTTCCGGTTATTCCCATGCTTGCGCTTGCCTGATGACCCTAAAATGATTTTAATCTAATATCAATATTATGTTCCCTATTTATTTGAGTATTTGCAGCTTTAAGTTGCTTATCCGCATCCCACAGCGCACAAAAAGGATTATTTATTGGATACCATTGATCTTTTACGAGTATGTTCTTCAGAGCTGGTTTAATTCCAAGTGCTTCCATAGCGATTGCGTAAAGACAATAGCGTGCGCCTTCATCCATATCTCTCATTTTATTCTCAGCGTACTCAAGTTTAATGCCGCCATCTATCATGATTCTGACTGCTTCCTCTTCAACGAATTTTTGAATCTCTTGATCCAAATGGGCGAAAGTATATTTCGCAACCAGGGCATTTTGTGCAGCACCATATTTGTCAGTTCCTGTAATCCAGCTTAAAAAGCCCATATATTCCCCCCCCCATTGATTAATGTAATTTCACCATTCCGTTTCAGCCCGAAGAAAGATGCAAGCACAAAAGCAGTGAAACCCAGAAAAAACTTTGAAATAGTTTTAAGGAAAATCCGTCTGTCATGTTTGTCCTCTACGACTCTTTCTTCAATCTCCTTCATGGCTATATTCCTTTTATGTTTTGGCTATGTTTTTGGCCGACGATTAAGGTTTCACCTAAACTACCACAGCACAAATGTTTGCTTTCATCCATAGCCACTGCATAAAGGCAATGTCGAACCAGAATTTGCGCATTGGCTTATTTGGCGTTACGCACCGGAAGTGCCCTGAGGTCATAGTCGTCTGACTGGGGATCATAGTAATCGTCGCTTGACTGAGGTTCCCAGTCAGAGGTTAGGAAGAAGAAACTAAAGGTGGCGGCAACGGCTCCTCGTGTCTCCGACGCCCATGTCAACAAGCCGGTGATCTCTATTAAATCATTGATATGATATCCATATCTATTTAAACTGTCCGCAACATCACAAGCATCACACAACCCCACCAGCTCATCCTGCGTCGGCATTCGCCAGTCTGTATAACCGCCACCACGATAATTTTCGCAATAGCTCTTGGCGCGCTGCCAGTCAATATACACCCCATTATCCTTAGCCGCCCACATCAGGTTCGTCCACGTGTCCAGAACCGTTCCGTTATCGTAGGCGACGAAACGGCCTTCTCTATAGCTGCGCCCCGCTACCCCTTCCCGTTTCGTTCTTTCCTGCGCCTGTCCGGTAGATGGGGCTTCTTTTGGCCCTTCGCTTTTCCGGAATGTGGCGGTATTTGGACTTGGCCGGATGTCTTGCTGAACCGAAAGAAGTTTGTCATTTTTTTCAGACACACCAACTATCGAGGATGTGGCATTGATAACAGCGGCTTGTTCTGCTAATGAGCCGTCACCGCTAATTGTTTCATGTTTTGACACATTGGTATCGTGATTTTGTTGACGTTCCCATGCACCTGCTCTTGTTGCCAAACGGGAATAAGCATCGTCTAAATCACTTATAAATCTCAACATTATTGGATCATTATTGACTTGAGCGTTTACTTTCATTATAAAGTAAGGAGGAACACTGCCAGGATAGGGATCAGGGTTCATTTCCATTGACCATATTGTGAAGACAAGCCCCTTTAAAGCTTCTTCGTTTGATTGTTCTTCGTTATGAGTAATTTTAAGGGATAACTTTATCCACTTTCGTTTATGGTCCGATTGAGGGTAACGGGATCTAATAACATAAGAAATAGATTCTTCATGCGCATATCCTTTGTTTTTGCCGTCAAAATATAAGGCCATTATTTCTTCAATGAATTTCTGGGGGGAATCACCGAATAAACCTTTAAAGAAAGCTTTGAACATTCCCATGTCATTCCTCCTGCTACTATGAGCTAATTAACATTATATGCCATCATTATCTCCGCTTTCCCTCTTTCTTATTTTCTGATGAGTAATGTCAGCCATGCAAATTCCTAATATTGCGTTTGTAACAACAACAGCGCATTGGACTATAAACACTGGGGGTAAAAGAAATAGTCCCCCTCCATATTATCTGTGCAGGCATAACGAAAGATGAAATATCCCCCTGCTTCCCTTTGACAATGGGGAATAGTGGATCTTCAGAAATACCGTTATCACAAGAAATGTATCACCTAATTTCGGCAATATTGACCATTTATGGAATAATATTTACTATAGTTTTTCATGATTTGACTGGCGGTATAAGGGCTTATCCCTTCTATGGAAGTGATATTCCAGCTTACAAAGATATTGTCTGATATTATTGATTTGCGTGCCGATAGCTTTGTGAATCTGTCTATAGCGTATGAGTATAAATATGTTACTTCAAGGTAATCATTACGATTTTTATATGTTTTACTTAGCAGCTTAGCATTAAATTGTTTAATGTTGCTATCAATACGACTTTCTAAGAATTTATGCCTGTCAAGCTTTGTGTATAGTTTTTCAATGTGCAAATTATAGTGCATAAAATTACTAATATCTTGATATATATACTGTTTGACTTGTCCATTCTCTATTATATTTTCTGTTATATTCGCGTTACTGGGGAATATTGTTGATATTTTATTTCCTTCTCCATAACAATAAACGCTCATGTCTAACGCAGCGCTTTCGCCATTGACGAAAAATGTGCATACTATTTGCAGAACAAAAAGTATCAATAAACGATTCTTCATCGGCTCCTCCTGAAATTTTGGGGTAAGAACACGATGCTACAGATTGTTGTTTCTTATTTCTGTGTCCCTTATTTCCACAACACTATGAGCTACGATTTCTTTCCGCTTAAGAAGCGCTCTTTTATAGAGAAAAAAATGTAAATGATTGTCGCACCAGCCATGCCAATTATGATCGACGCGTGCTCAGGGAAGTTTTGTTGAGCAACGCTCCGCACAACACCCAATATTATTAATGATGCTATTAGCCAAAAAATATATATTATCATCCTCACGCCAGTCGATGGGGGCGAGGTTCTTTTATGCTCTTCCTGGTGTGATTGAGAACGTTTAGATTTCCTTAGATGCTTTTTATCTTTTGAGCGTCCGATTTCATCCTCATAGCTTCGTGGCCCTAATTCATTTCTGAAATCATAAGATTCTTTGTTTTCATTATTTTCTTCATAACCGCTTATTGGATCT
>JANYJS010000059.1 GCA_025361765.1 Bacillota bacterium | reverse complement strand
AAGAACTTTTGGCTTTATCCCATGTGTGGAGTTCGCCTAATGAAAATGAGTATGTCATCGCTTCAAAAGGAGCGCCCGAGGCAATAGCAGATTTGTGTCATATGGATGAAGCTAAGAAGAAAAAATTAATAGATACAATTCAGCAAATGTCAAATAGAGGCCTCCGCGTACTTGGAGTTGCGAAAGCCCGTTATACCAAGGCAGACTTGCCAAAAATACAGCATGAGTATCCATTTGAATTTGTGGGATTAATAGGATTTACAGACCCTATTAGATCGACGGTCGTTCAATCCGTAAAGGAGTGCTACAGTGCTGGAGTACGGGTGATTATGATAACGGGAGATTACCCAGGAACGGCACAATATATTGCGAGGCAAATTGGCTTAAAGAATCCTGATAAATATCTTACGGGAACAGAAATAATGACACTCGATCATCTCCAACTTCGTGAAAGGATAAAGGATGTTAATATCTGCGCCCGAGTGGTACCAGAACAAAAGTTGGCGATAGTGAATGCATTAAAAGCGAATGGAGAAATCGTAGCGATGACGGGAGACGGAGTAAATGATGCCCCAGCACTGAAAGCCGCCCACATAGGGATAGCTATGGGTGAACGCGGGACAGATGTGGCGCGTGAAGCGGCAGACCTTGTTCTACTTAATGATGACTTCTCATCCATTGTTTCTGCCATTCGTCTCGGAAGAAGGATATTTGACAATCTCAAAAAATCGATTGCGTTCATTTTGGCGGTCCATGTCCCTATCGCTGGTATGTCCCTCCTTCCTATTATCTTCAATATGCCACTGATCCTTTTTCCAGCGCACATAGCATTCTTGGAGCTTATCATTGACCCAGCATGCTCAGTTGTTTTCGAGGCAGAGAAAGAGGAACATGATGTGATGAACAGGCCTCCCAGAAATCTCAAGCATCCGCTCATTACTCGACAAACACTCGTGTTAAGCTTACTTCAAGGGCTCAGTATCCTTGCTGTTGTGTTCTTTGTTTTCCTTGCTTCCCTTCACTTTGGTTTTGGAGAAAAACAAGCGAGAACCTTATCATTCATGACTATCGTTTTCGCTAACCTCCTGCTTATCGCTACCAACCTATCACACACGGAAAATTTTGTCCAAATCCTCAAAAATAAAAATGAGTCGCTATTTTTCGTTTTAGGAGGAACGGTATTTTTTCTTTTCCTTATCCTTAGCATTCCATTACTACGAAATGTCTTTTATTTTGCTCCGATGAATATGACTCAAATGGCGATCACCTTTTTAGCCGCTTTGGTAAGCGTGGTTTGGTTTGAAGGATATAAGGTTATTCGGATGAAAAAGTAAGTTGATTCTATAAACACGTACAATGTTCAAAAAAATTCTTAGGCATAAACATTTAAAACCTTTCAATATCGCACTTACTACATTATTTTTTGTAATGATTTTAGTTGGAGTAAAGTATATCGTCCATTGGTATAAGTTTGAATTTCTCCTCATCAATACCCTCACTGGTAGCGCGATCGGAGGCGGAACATTCATTTGTAGCTTTTTATTGTCAGGTATCATTGCTGATTTCAAGGAAGCAGAAAAAATGCCCACAGAGATACGAGCGTCACTTGAAAATATTCTGGAAGAAGCGAGACTTCTAAAACTGAACAAACCCCTATTTGATTTGGATGGTGTAAAAAAAACACTAAAAACAATTGTCCTAAGTTTCTTTAATGGGATAAGTCATGAACAAAATCATATAAATCTTGAGCCATGTCTGGCCGAAATCAATAATCTTTCGCATGACTTTCAAGAAATGGAAAAGGTTGGGATTCTGCCAAACTACCTAGTGAGATTAAAAACAGAACAGGGTGCCCTAAGAAAATGCATTCTGCGCATATTCCATATACAAAGAACTCAATTTATTCCATCGGCGTACATATTGGCAGAAACAATCGTTGGCCTCATAGTATTCCTCCTTCTCTTCATCAAAACGGAGGGATCCCCGGAATCGGTGGTTCTCTTTGGTTTCATTTCGTATATGTTTATCTATATAACTCGTCTCATCAGAGCGATAGAACAGCCATTTCAAGAAGGAGATTCTTCTCTGGACGATGTAAGCCTCTTCCTTTTGCATGACTTCGAAAAGAAATTGAGCAGTAAATAGGATTATTTATAGAGCTGTAGAATTTCCCTCTGATTCTTGGGGTCTGCAAGGTCCTGCAACATCTTTAGATCTCCTGGAGGAAGCCCTGTGGTTGCACTATTGAAGAGTGCCGCAAGGGATAAGAGAGAGATGACTAATGATGCTACGGTTAATATAAGAGATATAACTCCCGCCTTTATATGGGCACTGTCTCCCTTGTCAAAAAAAAGATACTTCACGAAAT
>JANYJS010000026.1 GCA_025361765.1 Bacillota bacterium | reverse complement strand
AAAGGGTTCATTTATCGCAGACAATATCATTTTTGAAATGTCAAAGGATGGCGTGTTTGCTAATAGCAGGGCTTGGAATTTTAAGACAGGTGAAAAGATTCCGCTGGAAGACTGCAAGAGTGGCTATCTCAAGTCCAATCTAATAACAACGACATCGGAGATGTACTTATCAAAGGACACCTTAAGACAAGCTCTGTTAAAGAACAAAGACAATTAAGCCTTTGTCCCTAAATCCATTGCCCTTAATCAGATAGCCTTCGTCCCTAAATCCATTGCCCTTAAATCAGAATAAATGAAATTACGCCGCCCACAAGAAAGGCTGTTGCAAAGCTTCCGCCCCAAATCAGCAAGGCATCAAGTGGCTTTCTTTCTTTGAATAGCACCATTATTGATGCTATACATGGCACGAAAAGGGTAATGACGACTAGGGTGACCACAGTCTGAGCGGGAGTTAGCTTTCCGGAATCAACCATAGTACTTAGGCCAGCAGCGCCAAAGTCTCTTCTTATGATTCCCATGATTAAAACATTTGTAACTTCTGCTGGCAGCTGAAGGAATCTTTCTGTAATTGGAGAGAAGAATTGGCTTATTTTAGGAAAACTGCCTGTATAATTCAAGATGGATACTATAACTGATCCCAAAGCGAACATCGGCCCAGCTTCAACTAAAAAGTGCTTGGCCTTTAGCCCTGTTTTGCGTAAAATGTTAGAAACCA
This sequence comes from Bacillota bacterium, assembly GCA_025361765.1. Classification (GTDB taxonomy): domain Bacteria; phylum Bacillota; class Clostridia; order Peptostreptococcales; family Anaerovoracaceae; genus JBBRXH01. Next base: position 85,338 of record JANYJS010000026.1, on the reverse strand, counting down.
CAGGCACCCTTACTGGCGGAATATCAATCAACAGATCTGTAGATTGCCCAGGCAGCATTCTATTTAATAGTAACCCAAGGATTATGAATACAGCCAATATCGTTGCAGTATATATTAATGAATAAAAAGGATTAAGTGTTGCAGCTATAGCAATAATAACTCCAAACTGAGCAGAGCAGGGAACGGCTATACAAAGTAATATGGTAGCTATGATGCGTTCTCTTTTGGAGCCAAGTATTCGTGTACTGATTAATGCCATAGTGACGCAACCAAAACCAAGAATCATGGGTATAACAGCTCTTCCGTTTAAACCGAAGAAAGTAAAAAGGCGATCAAGTAGTACGGCGATACGAGGCATTAACCCAGAGTCTTCCAAGATTGACATAAGAAAATAAAATGAAATAACCAAAGGCAATAATAGTCCAAACAAATAGATTGGTACCATAGTTAACAAACCATAATCACCGATTAATAGTCCGCCGAAAAAAGATTGCGGATTTAAAAAACCGGAAGTCAGGCTCTGAATAAAGTTATTATAGTAAGTTTTCATGATTATGTCTTCTGTTATTCCCACGACACCTTGTGCTACTACGATACCAATAAAGGCAAATATACCCGCCAACATAAGAAGCAACAATGGAAATCCTGTAACAGGGTTCAGCATTAAATCGCCATATCGCTCTAAAATCGATACCTTGCTTTTTTGTATAGAGAATACCTCATCAAACAGAGTATTCACATACTGTCTTCTGATTTTATAGAAGCTTTCCCTATTGGCGAGCTTTTTTTTAATGTCATGGTTTAGTAAGACACCCTCATCTTCTTCTAATAGAAGAAGAGCTTCTACTTGAGAATCGACCAAGCTTAATGCTTCTTTTAAAAATGATTCGAGACCAGGAGTTATGTTTCCAATCCTACCGCCGGCAATCAAAGCCGCCTTAACAGCATCAATTCCTTGACCTTTCGTTGCTGAGACCGGAATAACATCCACCCCAAGCAAGCTTGACAATTTCTGAATATCAATTGAAATGTTGGCCCTTTTAACTTCGTCATACATATTAAGCGCAACAACTATTGGTTTCCCCATATCAATTAATTGCTGAGTCAAGAATAAATCCCTCTCTAAATGAACGGCATCTACGACATTAAGGACAACATCAGCATAGATGATTGCATCTCGCGTGACTTTCTCTTCATCGTTAAATGAGGAGATGCCATAAACACCAGGGGTGTCAATGATCGTATAACGATCGAAACTACCCATAGTAATATCAACAGTAGTACCGGGGAAATTGGAAACATCAACATAGGATCCCGTAAGTGAATTAAAAAAAACGGATTTTCCCACGTTGGGATTACCAACGAGAATTAAATTAGGCGCATCGGCGTGCGTTAAACACTTTAGGGCGTTTTGAGCAGAGTGATTATGCATTACTGAACCTCCTGCAGTGCGATTGTGATTTTAGTAGCCAGGCTTCTTCCTATCGCGACTTCCTGTAATCCAAGCCTTAACAATATTGGGCCCGATGGTAACTTTTCAGAACAGAGTACATGGCTTCCTTCACCTAAGCCCAGCCTAATGGTTTGATGTCTTGCGTTTGAATCATCTATTTTAAGAATTCTTATTTTTTGACCTTTTTTTGCATCGGATAGCGTCATGGCAGCTCCTTTTCATATAGTGCCTGTGAATCTAATGATCGGCACTATCTATAATGAGAATCAGTATCAATTAAATATAGCATATATGATAATAATTATCAAGCAATATATTTATATATTTTTCTTGATTTTTGCCTACGCATATTTCAAGTCAAAAATTGGGGTGGATATAAAGATTACTTGATTATTCCGTAGAATGCATAATAGATAAAATGAAAAGCATAATAGGTTAAATTTAGAAAGCATGCTAGGTAAAATAGCGTTTTGAAACATAGCATACTATGATATAATATTCCCAGTAAGTAGCTTGTGAATGCCGCTGATTGGGTTGGCTTTATGTTTGAAAGGGAAGGTGTATGGATATAACGACTGTCGTTCTAATTATTGTATTATTTTTTTCCATGATATCCATAATTTTAATAATGAAATTATCATCTCAAGTCAATCAAAAAACTAGAAGTAAAAATGAAGAGGCCCAAATTGAGAGTATAAAAATAGATTTATTGCGGGAAATAAGCAATGCAAGACAAGAGACCATTCAGGCTGTTCAAACCAACATGCGAGATTTAGGTCAACTGATGGTTGGATTCCAACAGCAAACTACAGAAGTTCAGGATAAGCGTTTAATTGGTCTAAATGACCAGCTCAAGGCCTTTTCTATGCAAAGCGAACAAAAGCTCGAGAATATTAGGGTTACAATGGAAAACCGAATTTCTGCCATGCAAGAAGATAACGCGAAAAAACTGGAACTGATGCGCGCTACGGTTGATGAGAAACTTCAAAAAACATTGGAGGATCGAATCAGTCAGTCTTTTAAAATGGTGGGAGAAAGACTAGAACAGGTTTATAAAGGACTTGGAGAGATGCAGACCTTGGCTGTAGGTGTTGGCGACCTTAAAAAAGTTCTTTCAAATGTTAAAACAAGAGGCATTTTAGGAGAAATTCAATTAGGGGCTATTTTGGAAGAAATTCTATCCCGTGAACAATATGATAGTAATATTGTAACAAAAAAAGGTTCCACAGAACGTGTTGAATATGCGGTCAAATTACCTGGAGATGAGAATGGTGTAGTTTATCTACCGATAGACGCGAAATTTCCAGCAGATGGTTATTCAAGGTTGGTCGATGCCTATGAGACTGGAGATCAATTGCTGATTACGGCTGCCACCGTACAGTTGGAACGGTCCATTAAGTTATTTGCAAAGAACATTCACGACAAATATATTGATCCACCTAACACAACAGATTTTGGCATTATGTTTCTACCATTTGAAGGTCTCTATGCTGAAGTTGTCAGACGCGGTATGGTGGAGACATTGCAGAGAGAATATAAAATCAATATCGCGGGGCCAACTACTATGGCTGCGTTGCTAAACAGTCTTCAGATGGGCTTCAAAACCTTGGCTATTCAAAAGCATTCCAGTGAAGTCTGGAATGTGCTTGGCGCTGTTAAAACCGAGTTTGATAAATTTGGCAGTGTTCTTGCTTTAACACAACAAAGACTTGAGCAAGCTCATACTGAATTAGATAAACTGGTTGGCGCCAGAACGAGAAAAATTCAGAGCAAACTGCGTTTAGTGACTTGCATGCCTGAAGACAGCAGCAAATCTATTTTGGAGTTTGATTTAGCGGAAGTAGATGTACTTGAAGATGAGGAAGAAAGGTGAAAAGTTATGGAATTTTTTGAACTGATTGAAAAAAGATATAGTGTACGGAGATTTCTTGATCAGGATGTGCCTGATTCTGATTTGGCTAAAATGATAAAAGCTTCTGGAATGGCCCCTTCAGGAAAAAACTTTCAAAATTGGCATTTTGTTGTGATCAAAAACAAAGAAATAATTAAAAAAATGGGTGATACCATTATCGACAGAATAGAAGGCGTTTCTAAGAGACTTCCAGAAGATCAAGCGCAAAATTTTCGCAAATTTTCTAAGTTTGCTACATTTTTCACTGGTGCCCCAGTGCTTGTTGCTGTTTATGCCGGCGAATATATTCCTGAAGGCTACGTTGAACTTGTCGAAAGCAAGGATGATCAAGCGAATATTGATCGTTTAACGGATGCAAACCCTGGGGTTCAAGGCATTGGGGGGGCCATTGAACAGATGATTCTAGCTGCCTTCGACTTGGGTTATGGCGCCTGCTGGATGACTAGCCCAAACAATTCTGCTTTAGAACTGGAAAAATTAATTGACTTTAAAAAAGACAAGTTCAAATTGGTCGCATTAGTCCCAATAGGAAAACCAGATGGCGAGCGCAGAAGTCCTGCTAAAATGGACCTTACCGAGATTATGACTCTAATAAAATAAGGGGTGTTTGAATGAGCCTATTTTCAATTGCGGACTTACATCTATCAATGTCCCGGGAAAAACCGATGGATATATTTGGCGGCTGGTGGATTAACCATACCGAAACACTGGAAAACCACTGGATATCAACAATTTCAGAAATGGATACTGTTATCATTCCCGGAGATATTTCCTGGGCTTTAAAATTCGAAGAGGCCAAACAAGATCTCGATTGGCTTTCAGCGCTTCCAGGAAGGAAAATTCTGGTAAAGGGAAACCATGATCTATGGTGGACATCGATACAAAAGATGCAGAATCTTTATAATAATATTGAATTTATACAAAATAGCAGTGCGGTTTATCAGGGTTATGCACTATGTGGAACCAGAGGATGGCTTTGCCCAGGTGAAAGTGGCTTTGATGTCCATGATGATAAAATCTACAAGCGTGAATTAGGCAGACTGGAGTTTTCTTTAGCGTCTGCGAGAAATCGTGGCTGTGCAAAAATAATTGGCATTCTACATTTTCCTCCCACTAACGAAAGACTTGAACCCTCGGGATTTACTGAATTGTTTGAGAAATATCAAGTCGAAGTGGTTGTATACGGTCACCTTCATGGTGAGGAAGCCTATAAATACGGTCTTCAAGGCAACCGAAACGCAGTTGACTATAGACTGACGTCTTGTGATTTTCTGGCTTGTAAACCTTTGCAATTATTATAAAAATGCATTATTAAGGGTGATATATTTGATTAAGAGATGGAGGGGTGATATATTTGATTAAAAGAGTGACATTGATTGTGCTAGACAGCATAGGCGTCGGGGCTATGCCAGATGCAGAAAATTATGGAGACTTGGGCGCAAATACTTTTCAGCATATTTATGACCGAGTGCCTGATATCAAGATCCCTTGGCTTGAGAAAATGGGTTTTTGTTCTATTGATGGTCTTGACTGCAAAAAAACAAGTGAAACGCCTATGGGCGCTTATGGCAGAATGCAGGAAATGTCCAATGGTAAAGATACAATAACCGGGCATTGGGAAATTGCCGGATTATATACAGAGGTTCCCTTTAAAACATTTCCAGAGGGCTTTCCTTTGGATTTTATGAAGGCCTTTGAAGCTAGGATTGGAATCGGGACCCTTGGGAATTACGCTGCTTCTGGCACTGAAATACTGGAGCAGCTTGGTGACGAGCATGCTAGGACTAAGAAACCCATAGTTTATACTTCCGCAGATAGCGTTTTTCAGATCGCTGCAAATACGGATGTTGTCCCTCTAAATGAACTTTACCATTATTGTGAAGTAGCAAGAGAAATGCTGGTAGGGACGCTACAGGTGGGCCGCGTCATAGCAAGACCGTTTACTTTTGACAAGGGGGTCTATACTAGAACCTCTGATAGAAAGGATTACGCCGTTTCGCCGAGCGGAAAAACCCTTCTTAATCGAGTGACTGAGGCCGGGAAAACAGTCTATGCCGTTGGTAAAATTGGAGATATATTTGATTATAATGGAATTACGACTTCAATTCACACTGAAAGCAATATGGACGGAGTCAATCAAACGATTTTTGCATTGAAAGATGATTTTGAAGGATTTATTTTCACTAATCTCGTGGATTTTGATTCTAAATTTGGGCATCGCAGAGATCCGATTGGTTATGCAAAAGCCATTGAAGACTTCGACGCCAGACTTCCCGAGATCATCAACCAGCTAAAAGATACAGATGTTCTAATGCTTTGTGCGGATCACGGAAATGACCCGGTACATTCTGGTTGGGACCATACCAGGGAATTCGTTCCTTTGGTGGTTTATGGGTCCATGATTAAATCAGGAGTAAATCTTCACACGCGGTCATGCTTTGCAGATCTAGGGGCAACCATCGCTGAATGCTTGAACGTTAAAGCACTCGATATTGGAACCAGTTTTTTGAAAGAAATCATGAGGTAGATTAATGAATATGTATGATATCATACTGAAAAAAAGAGAGGGAGAAATTTTATCGAAAGAGGAGATTGACTTCTTCATTGAAGATTTTTCTAAGGGCCAAATTCCGGACTATCAAGCTTCTGCGCTTTTAATGGCGATATTCTTTAAGGGTCTAACAAAGTATGAAACTTTCTTATTGACCGATGCCATGAAACGGTCAGGGGATGTTATTGATTTATCCAAAATAGCTGGTATTAAAGTTGATAAACACAGTACTGGGGGTGTTGGGGATAAAACCACGCTTATTGTGGGACCACTTGCTGCGGCTTGCGGTGTTCCTGTTGCTAAAATGTCAGGAAGAGGACTTGGATTTACTGGAGGGACTGTTGATAAAATGGAGTCCATCCCTGGATTTAGAACCTCATTTGAAGCAGCAGAATTTATCAGTTTGGTTAATAGGGTTGGACTTGCTGTTATTGGTCAGACCGCACATATCGCAACGGCAGACAAGAAACTGTATGCCTTGAGGGATGTTACAGCTACTGTTGATAGTATAGGGCTAATAACATCAAGTATTATGAGTAAGAAGCTGGCTTCAGGCAGCGATGCAATCTTACTTGATGTGAAATGTGGCAATGGGGCTTTTATGGAAACCTTAGAAGAAGCCACAGAATTGGGAAAATGGATGGTAGACATTGGCAAGACGGCTGGGAAAAATATGGTTGCTTTTGTGACAGATATGAGTCAACCTTTAGGATTGACGGTGGGAAATGCCCTCGAGGTGATTGAAGCTATTGAGACCTTAAAAAATGAGGGCCCAACTGATATCACTGAACTTTCTTTAAAACTGGCGGCTTATATGGTCTTTTTAGGACATCGTGCAAAATCCCCAGAAGAGGGTTATGAAATGGTGCTTGATAAATTGCATTCAGGAGCAGGTCTAGAAAAATTCAGAGAGTTTGTAGAAGGACAGGGCGGAAATCCGGAAGTCACTAAAGATTATGCGTTATTTCCACAGGCGAGTTTGTCAAAGCATATTTTAGCCTTAGAAAGCGGATTTATTAAAAGCATAGACGCTAGGGTAATTGGAAGTGCATCCCTACATTCTGGAGCTGGCAGAGAAAAGAAAGAAGATTTGTTGGATCTTTCGGCAGGAATTATTCTGAATAAAAAGGTCGGTGACTCTGTTGTTAAGGGAGAGGTTTTAGCCACGTTAGCAGCAAATGACCAAGCAAAGATTCAAACTGCTTATGATATTGCAATAACTGGCTTTGCGATAAGTTCTGAATCAGTTGAAAAGCCAATGCTATTCAAAAAAATTATTTTGTAGAGACGGGGTGTTCGGGGTGCCAACGCTAATTAGAAATGGTAAAATATTGACTTCCAATGATGAGTTTGTTGCAGATCTGTTAATCGAAGGAGAAAAAATTGTAGCTATTGGTCAAAGTCTAAACCAGGATGCGGATCGAATTATTGATGCGGAGGGTATGTACGTTATTCCAGGAGGCGTTGATCAACATGTCCATTTTTCATTTAACTATAAGGGAAGCAAAGTGAGGGGTTTTGAAACCTCAAATGCTGCGGCAGTTGGTGGAACTACGACGCTGATAGAATTTGTTAATCAGGAACCGGGTAAGGGGCTTGTGTCATCTATAGAGGATTATAGGAAAAAAGAAGTGGATGGGATTGCCATGGTCGACTACTGCTTTCATAGTATTATGACGGATCCAAGGGATGAAGTCATAGAAGAAATACCGAAGCTAGCAGAAGCGGGCTATCCAACTATGAAGCTTTTCATGGCATATAAAGGCATGTTTTTTCATGCGGATGATGATACCGTCCTTAAAGCCTTGATAAAAGGTAAGGAAGCTGGGATAACGATCATGGTCCATGCTGAAAATGCTGAAATGATTGACGTTCTAAGCAAAAAACTGATTAGCGAAGGCAAAACGGCCCCCTATTATCATGCTGTATCAAGACCTCCTGTAGTTGAAGCGGAGGCAACGCAAAGAGCAATATATTTGTCTAAATTAGCGGGAGCACCTCTTTATGTTGTTCATGTATCCTGCAAAGAAGCCATGGAAATAATAAGAGATTCATATGACAAAGGGCTTCCGGTCTTTGGCGAAACATGCTCCCATTATCTCGTGCTCGATGAAAGTGATCTTGCGAGGCCCGATTTTGAGGGCGCTAAATATGTCTGCTCACCGGCACTTAGGACAGAAGAGCATAGAGCGGCGCTATGGGAAGCGATTGAAAAGAAATGGCTGAATGCAGTGAGTTCAGATCACTGCGGTTTTGACTGGATTGATCAAAAACACATGGGCATAGATTCATTTATGAACATACCTAACGGAGCACCCAGCCTTCAGAACAGAATGAACATTTTATGGACTTATGGCGTTTGCGCAGGGAAAATTTCTAAACAACGTTTTGTGGATTTATTCGCCACTATGCCGGCTAAAATAAATGGCCTTGAGCATAAAGGATCGATTGGTGTTGGATATGACGCAGATATCGTGCTTTTCAATCCAAGCTATAGAGGAGTAATTAGTGTAAAAAATAATTTAGAGGGCGTAGACTATTGTCCTTTTGAGGGATTTGAACAAAAGGGCAGAGCAGAATCAGTTTTTCTAAGGGGCAATATGATTGTTGAAAAAGGCAAGTACATTGGAGAAATGGGTCAGGGAAGATTTGTGCCCGGAAAGGCTTATGGCGCCGCTTATGATGGATGGCGTTGACTGACATCTGATGTGTCTTTGGCAAATGATAATTTAAATAAGTAAAAGTCTATTTATTAATGATTTCTCTCATTTTTAATAGGCTTTTTTCTTTTATTCTTGACACTTGTTTTTGCGTAATGCCAAGCTCTTTTGCGACTTCTTCTTGAGTCATGTCTTTATAAAAAACCATTTCGATAACATCCTTTTGAATTTTTGTGAGTTTGTAAAGTAATTGTGTAATAAACAATTTGTCTTCAATTGGCAAACTGAAATGTTCATAGCTTTTTGCTTTAATCTGCGATAAATCAAGATGATTAAGATGCACAAGTCCAGCGGACATAACAGGCAGAAGGGAGTTAGCTGATAGGTTCAGCTTTTCAGCAATTTGTTCATCGGAAAGCATTTCTTCGTTTTGATTAAATTCATCTTCTATATAGTCATAGGCCTTTTCAAGGTAATTGTCGAGATAGGCTGGATAATAATAGCGCCTTTCTTTTCTGACATAGTGCCTTATTTCTCCCATAATGCCATGAGAGGCATAAGTCACGAAGCGAATGCCTCTGGATTGGTCATAGGATTTAAGTGCTTTGATGATGCCTTCACATCCCGCCTGAAACAAGTCGTCAATACAAAAACCGCCACCGTAAAGCCTGGCAAAATGATAAATGAGTCCTTCTGAAGCCAAAAGAATTTCTTTTAAAGCTTCATCTGAAGGATTTTTTAAAAACGTCTCAACTTTTTCCTGCATGATATCAGATTGTTTGAATTCCATTAAGTGGCTCCTTAAATTAAAACTCTAGTATCATAATATCATCTTTATCAACTATAAAAAAGGCTAATACGATTCTCATTATAATTTAATTTTGATACCATTTATTTAATATTAGCCTAATATTAGCCTAATATTAATTTCGCCTATTTTGGCTGAAATAATAATGAAAGAGAGCAGAGTCGAAAAGAGTCGTTTCTAGGAAGTTGTACAAATCATAACGATACTCTATCATTAAATCATAAATTATCATATGCGAAACAAGAAATCTGTAAGAAATGCATTGAGGAATTGGTTATGGACAAAATTAAAGTAGCAATCATTGATCAGGATTTAGCCTATGCTGAAGCGCTAGGTAAATATTTATCATTTGAAAGCCAAGATTTTGAAGTTTGTGTAGCAGATACCACTATTTCAGAACGCGAAAAACCTGAGGAATTTCATCTGGCTTTAATTGACCATGCTCTTATGGAGGATAAAAAAAATGATGTAAAAGCAAAATGGAAAGTTTTTTTAACCGAAGATTCAATCTCAGCAGACCGATTCGGCGACAAACAACACCTTAATAACACGATACCTGATAGGATTTACAAATATATGCCAGCTCCGGAAATTGCCAAAGAAATCAGATATATCTATGTGCTTTTATCAGGGAAAGGGAAACTTATTCGCAGAGATAAAAAAACATGGCTAATTGGTCTGATTAGTGGAGCCTCAAGGAGCGGCAAAACTGTAATCGCCATAGCTTTAGCAAGATTATTGTCTAAGTTCAATGGGAAAAAAGTCCTATACATTTGTATGGATAATTTTGATTGCTCTTTAGCGCATTTTCGTGAGGCGCATAAACCAAATAGGACAATTTCTGATTTTTTATATTACATATTTAAGGGATCTGAAAAGAAACAGATTGTTCCACCGGAGAGTTTTATGTTTAGAGATTCTTATGGTGTTTACGTATTTTATGCTGGTATAGGAATAAACGAGATCAATACACTTAATGTTGAAGAATTAGAGTTCTTTATTCAGTATATTTACGAGAATGGGAACTTCGACTATATAATAATCGATTTTAACAACGATTTGAACTTAGGCAGCCAGCACCTGTTACAACAATGCAAAGAAATTTTCCTTGTTCATGGTGTCGATTTAGTCTCTAAAATTAGGACTGTTTCATTTACAAGATATTTTAATTATTTATTAGAGGAATTAAAAATTATCGAGTATAAAAACATCTATAATTTTGCAGCGATCATACCCGAGGATGACCATGAAAGCTTTTTTATTGAAGCTGACAGTAATAGCTTTTATGAGTCTGACGATATCATGGAACTGTCGATATCAAGTGCATTTGGTTCAGGAGTCAGATTAATAAAAGATTATATTTTAGAGAGGTAAATTTAATAATGAAAGGCTTTAATGGCGGTGACAAGCTTGATTCCAGGGAAACATACACGAAGGAGATCATAGCAGAGATCCGAAAAATCATTACCGAAACGCAACTTAAGACAGCTGATGAAGACATACTGATGCTTATTGAAGATTATATTCTAAGCGATAAAAGACTGATTATGTTGAGCTATAAAGCAAAAAAAAACACCATTGATTCCGTGTTCAATGCCACTAGAATGGAACTTGATATATTACAACCGCTGGCTGAAGACAACCAGGTCAATGAAATCATGGTTAATGGCATCGATCATATATTTATTGAAAAGAATGGTAAACTCGAAAAATCAGATATCAGATTTGAAAGCAGAGAACAACTTGAAGAAATAATACGAAGAATTGCTGGAAAAGTACATAGAGAGATTAATGAATTAAATCCGATTGTTGATGCGAGACTGGAAGATGGATCAAGGATCAATGCTATTTATAAGAATATAGCGATTAACGGCCCAATATTAACGATAAGGAAATTTCCGCAAAATCAAATCAGCATGGACGATCTCATCAAAAATGATTCCATATCATCTGAGGCAGCAGAATTCTTGAAAATTCTCGTAAAGGGTGGTTACAATATATTTGTTTCGGGAGGGACAAGCTCTGGGAAGACCACATTTCTTAATGTTCTGTCAAATTATATTCCGAAGGATGAGCGTGTCATTGTGATTGAAGATTCAGCTGAACTTCAAATCACAGCAATCGAGAATATCGTTCGCATGGAAACTAAAAATGCGAATGTGCAAGGAAAAGGCGAAATAACTGTCCGCCAACTTATAAAAACATCACTACGCATGAGACCAGATCGCATAATAGTTGGAGAAGTTCGAGGCAGCGAAGTTTTAGATATGATCCAGGCAATGAATACAGGTCACGATGGATCGCTTTCGACAGGCCATGCAAATTCTCCGGCGGGTATGCTGAGTAGACTTGAGACGATGTTTCTGACTGCAGCAGATTTTCCTATCGAGGCTATTAGAAGCCAACTTGCTTCAGCTATAGATATCATTGTACATTTAGGAAAGCTTAGCGATAAGAGTAGACATGTGCTTGAAATTACTGAAGTTGAAGCCTATGACAGCGGCCAGATTATTTTAAACCCCTTGTTTAAGTATCAAATCAATAGGGAAAATGAAAACATTTGGCAAACTGGGAAGCTCACATCTACGGGTAATAGATTAAAGAATATTGAAAAATTGGAGATGAAGGGGCTTAAGACTATATGAACAAAATTAAAACACGCCCATTAGAAGAGAATAACCATGCTTACCGCATGCCGCCAAAAGAAAAAGTAATATTCTCATTGATTAGTGGGGTACTGCTCATGCTAGCATCCTATTTATTTTTTAAAAGTTTGCTGGTGTCGGTTTTGTCTATACTAATATTGCCAATACTGAGCAAGTATCATGAAGCAAGATTAGCACTAAATCGAAAAAGAGAATTGAATTATCAATTCAGGGATGTGCTTTACTCCGTATCTTCTTCTATCGCTACAGGTAGACATTTGCCAGAGGCCTTAAGCGATGCAAAAGATCACATGATTCTAATATATGGAGAAGACGGATTAATGGTACAAGAGCTTGTTAAAATTGCTCAGGGCTTTTTTGAAAGCAAGGATTCTGAAGAGCAAATATTGCTTGATTTTTCAAGGCGAACGGGGCTTGAAGACATTGCAAACTTTGTTGAAATCTATTTCACCTGTAGATCTACTGGCGGTGATATGGAGCACGTCATTATTAAGGCGGCAGATTCAATTGTGGAAAAAATCAGCATTCATAGAGAAATACAAATGCTAACAACACAGAAAAAATTTGAGGGAAAATTGTTGACAGGATTGCCATTTCTCGTTATTGGATTCCTGGAAATTACCTCGCCGGATTATTTGTCAGTTATGTATGAAACTGCTATCGGAAGAGTTCTGATGGCCACAGCATTGTTTGGCATTGCCGTAGCATATTATATCACTTCAAAAATTACTGAAATTGAAATTTGAGATTTTGTTAAATTATAATTTGAGATTTGAGGCAGTTAATGATGATTTATTTGATACTGGGTGGCTTAAATTTAGCTATTATATTCGTTTTATATTACTGGGCATTTAAAAATTCAAACTGTAAACATGGGCTTGCGATTCTGATGCTAAAGATTTTGCCGGCGGAACTAACGGGAAATGTTTTGAGGATGGCACGTTCAAATCATGGCCTTATCGGAGAGCAAGAACTTAGTGACCATATCCAAAATATCAAAATTAACAATATGGAAAAATATTTAATCATTTGGTTTATTTTCTCTTGTTTGTTCATTTTGGTTGGGATTCAGAATTATGGAGACCAGCAAGCTATTAAGACAATAGAACGTCCTGAATTCGGGAGCCAAAAAGATAAAGTTCAGGTAGAAGTCATAATAGAAAAGGGAAACTTATCGATATCTGAAGATATTGTGCTAAATGTTAATCCAAAGCAGCTAACAACTTTACAAAAGCAAGAGCTTATTAACGCATATGCAGCAAAACTTCCTGAAATAATTCTAGCGGACAACAATAGTACAAATGAGATAAAAAGTTCATTAGATCTTAAAAAGAAAGATTTGAAAACAGGAATTGAACTGACATGGCAATCAAGCAACCCTGAAATAATAAGGGAGGATGGCTTTGTCAATTCACTTATGGTAGAAAACACGACGAGGGTTAGCCTGTTTGCAGAGTTAGTTCTAGGAGACGTAAAAGAACTCGCTGAAATCAAAACAAAAGTTTTAAACAATAGTGATTCGAGCTATATAAAAGAATTTCTGCATATTCGCTTAGATGAACTCATAAACAAACTCGATGGTAGCACAGGTAGAGGGTCCCTTTATCTGCCAGCAGAAAATGGGCAGGGTACTATTTTAAATTGGTACCATAAGACTCAAGATTATTTGCCTCAACTTTTAATATTATTCTTACTATCAATTGCGATGACATATGTGCAAAGATATGCAAAAACGGAAAAGTTGGCTAAAAAAAGACAAGAATCGATCATTCGAGAATTTCCGGATTTCATTAGCAAATTTGTACTGCTTTTAAGTGCAGGGTTAGTTGTTTCGACCGCTTTAAAAAAAATAGCTTTGAATTATGACTATTATAATGAGAATAAGTTTAAAAAACCTCTATATGAAGATCTTGCAAAAATGCAGGAAAGAATGCGATCAACGAATGCATCGCTCACTCAAGAACTAAAGAATTATGCTGAAGCCAGTGGGCTTAAAGAGATAATGAGATTTGCAACCATTGTCTCTGATAATATAGACAAGGGGAGTACGCTGGCTGAGAAGCTTGAAGCAGAGGGGAGTTTACTATGGCACAATAGAAAGAAAAAAGCGGAGGAGCTAGGGAGACTTGCAGAGACAAAATTGGTCCTCCCCCTAATGATATTGCTATTAGTCCTAATTATGATTACAATCGCGCCAGCACTGATCACTATGTGAAAATAATCACAGCATCATACTTGATAAATAGTTTTTTAAAAGGAGGTATCATCCATGATTATTAAAAGTAAAAAGTTTTATTCAAAGAGAGGTATGGAAATGGTTCAGGTGGCAATCCTAGTGGCAATCGCCATTGGTCTTGGCATGCTATTTAGAGAAAGAATTGGCGAGTTTATAACAGCCACATTTGATAATTTGATGAACACAGAGTTTTAACATATGAATTTTAACAAGGTACGAACTAGAAAAGGAGGCGCTATTGTAGAAAGCGCAATAATCTATCCTATTATAATTCTAACTGCAAGTATTTTAATAACGATTACAGTTAGCTTGTATACTATGGTAGTTATTAGAGTAAATTGTGATTTGGCTGTACGTGATGTAGCCGGCGAAATCACTGGAACGATTCGAAATAAAGAAAATACTAATATGGAGTTTACAAACAACGTGTACAAGGAAGATGGATATTTAGGATTATTCTCTGAAGTTACTATTAATCATACTAAAACCTATGGCTGGGATCGGCTCAAACCAATTGAGATCATCCGAGAAGAAAGGTCGAAATTTGCACTTCATGACGAATGCCGATTTATCAGAAATACAAATTTAATGACAGAAGGAATATTGGGCTTAGAGGGGCTAATAAAAGATGAAGAGTAAACGCTCAAACAATAAAAGAGGGGGCATATCAGTTTTTTTGCTTATGCTATTTTTAAGCCTCACTTTATTAGTGAGTTCATTTGTTAATGCAGCGGGATTCTATGCAGGCGAAAGCTATTCAAATGCCGCTTTTGACTTGGGAGGCCGATCTGTTCTTGCAGAATATTATAAACCACTACAAGAGAGTTATGGTATTTTTGGCGTCAAAGGAGATCAGGATTCAATTAGCGAGAAGCTGTATATGTATGCTAAAGAAAGCATCTATCAAAGCCCTTTAAATCAAAATGAAAAGACTTTTGACCCACTTGGTCTTTGCGTCAATGGGGTAACAGTTGATCTGAAGGATTTTTCTTTACTTGATGTCAATAATTTTGAAAGCCAGGTACTAGAACAAATGAAGTATAGAATTTTAATTCCTAAGGTAAATAGCATAAATGTTATCGCTGAAGAAATAAATCGGGGAGCACTACTGATAGAACTTACCAAAAAGGCCATAGCTATTTTCCAAAGATTTGCTGAATTAGAGCCAATTCTAACGTTAGTGTTTAATGCCCACGAGAAAATTGCCGAGCTTGAAACTCAGCTAAAAAAAGCTCTAATGGAAGAAAAAGGATCGGAGGAAGAAATATTAGAAAAAGCAAAGGAATTGGCAATAATTAGTGTGGAAATTAGAAAGAATTATGAATTGCTTTTATTCAATTTAATTAGGCTGAAAAACACGTCTAAAAATATGCTGAATGTGTTCAATGATTTTGAGGATTTTATTAGGAACCCAAAAAACAGCTTAGGAACGACAGTCGGTAAAGAGGTAGAACAAAAGGTTGCTGCAATAAAAAATATCTTAAATGACTTGAATAATGTCGACGGATTATCATATGAGACTGCGATTGAGATGAACACAAAATTGCTTGAAAATTTCGAAGCTGGTCTTAAAACTGGATCTGTTGATACCAGCACTTTGATACTAAACTATAATTGGGGAATAGACTTTATGATTTTGAGAGATATTTTGATCAAAGGTAAAGAAGACAAAGACAAGAAACAGATGATAAAAGAAATAATTAACGTATCAAACCAGTCCTCTGGGCATCTCAAAGATCAACCGGAGGACCGGGTACTAAAGAATCAGAAAGTGATCAAAGGGCTTCCATCGGCAGGGCTATTACAGCAAGATGAATTTCTAATTTCATTCAATGCCAATCTAGAGTCTTTATTCAATATGAAAGAACAAATAGAAAAAGGTGTCAATAACATTCAAGTGAATGAATACATATTGAGATATATGGCAAATCGACAGAGTGAATTAGGTACGAATCGTTTTTTTAGTAATGAAGTGGAATACATTCTATATGGAAATAAAAGCGATAGTAAAAATTATACCGAATTCGAAAATAATTTTTTGATTTTACGAACTGGTTTGAATATGGTTCATATCTTTAGCAATCCTCAGAAGATGAAGGAAGTTTCCGCATTAGCTGCAGCAATAACACCAGGCCCTTGGGCACTGGCTACTGAACTTCTTATTATTACAGCGTGGGCCACGGTAGAAGCGGAAAATGATTTGAAACTATTGGAAGATAAAACGGGGGTGGCTTTAATAAAAAAAGAAAGCGATTGGGCTATCAGTATAGATTCACTTATAAATGGTGGATTAAAAAATATTATAAGGCCTAAAGAGGCCGCCAATGGACTGCTTTATGAAGATTATTTACGCTTGTTTCTTCTTATTGAACCTAGGGAAGTCAAACTACTGCGTACAATGGATCTCATACAAATTAATATTAAGGGAAATAATAATGAGAATTTTAGCATGAAAGAGTATTACTGTGGTTTTGATTATCACGCGTTTATCACCAAGAGAAGCATTTTGCCTAAACTAAACAAATTTTGGCTTGATACCATCGAAATCAGCGGAACCCAATTATATTAGGAGCTAAGGCATGATTACTTATAGTAAAAAAGGGTCAGTGACATTAGAGGCGGCCATACTTTTGCCAGTCATGATTGTTGGCATACTAACACTTGCTTACTTGATAAAAATTATCTACTTTCAGGAAGTTGTTTTTCATGCCTTAGTTAATGAAGCAAGAAAAACGTCGACAGAAGCCTATCTTAATGAGCTGGAAATCATACCTGAGGGCATAGCAAGGGAACTGATACGGATAGGTCCGCAAAATATTTTAGCTTTCGAATCCAGATTAAAAGAAAATTTATTCGCTAATAGTAATAATTACCCTGTGGACATTAAAATAAGCCAGTTTAGATATCTTTTTTCTGAAGGGGGAATAAACGACTTAATAAATATAAAACTAAGCTATGTGATCAACTTAAGTCTGCCAATCGGATACGTGAAAAAGGTTAATGTTACTCAGGGTGTCTTGATGAGAGCTTGGACTGGCAATAAGGATAATAACCAGCCTATGCCCTTTGGGAATATGGAAATAGAAGAGCCATATAATCTGGCTTTTATTTTTCCAAGAGCAGGGGATCGATATCATGTTAGAGACTGCAGCTATGTTGCAAACGAACCAAGTATGGAGATTTTAAATGATACCATCAGAAAAAGCTATAAGCCCTGCGAACTCTGTGATGCGTCAGAAAAAACAAATGGATCTGCAGTTTTTTGCTTTAAAGAGTATGGGACAGCTTACCATAGTTCGAAGTGTCCTAGTGTTGATAAATACATAATAGAAATTGAAATTTCAGAAGCTGAAGCTCAGGGTTTTCAAAAATGCACAAAATGTGGAGGGGTAAATTAATTATGGAAGCAGTGCTTATAGAAGTAGAGAGTGGTGAAATTCATTCTGTTTTAAAAGTGGATGAATTTTATATTGAAAGGGGGAGCGACCAGAATGTTAATGCGCTGAGGATTAACAATGAAAAAATTAGCAAAAGTCATGCCACAATAATATGCAAAGACAATTCCTATTACTTAACCGACAACAACTCGAAAAATGGTACTTATATAAACGCATGTTTATTAAATCATGGCGACAAAATCAAACTTATAAATGGAGATGTCATAAGTTTTTCCAATTTAAATTATATATTTAAAATCAACAGCGCTGAAGTCACAAGCATTAATCCAACAAAATTGAAGAGCAATGTTGAAAATATAAATGGTAGGCGGAAATTATGCATAAACTATAAAGAATATGATGTTAATTTATATCAGATGAAAATGCTGGAAAATAATACCGGATATGGTTTATTAGGGATGAACTTTTTTAAATCTGACACAGAATACAGGGTATATTATGACGTTGAGGGATTAATACAGCTAGATCAATACATTTTGGATGTGGCCTTCGAAGAAGGAAAATTATATAAAATACTTTACAATATAGTCGTGGCTATTCAAAGCGCAGAAAACATATTGATCAAAGCGCAGAACCTATGTCTAAAAACAGATGATATATATATCGATCCAATTAATTTAACAATCAAACTGCTTTTCACACCAAAATTAAAAGAAGAGGTAGATATCTATACATCCTTGTTTGATATCGTAAAAGAATTTGAGCATAATTATATTGGAGAACCAATAATTGAACCAAATCTAATAAAAGACGCATTAGAAAGCCGATGCTGCGGGATCGAGGGGTTGTCCATTCTGTTCATGGAGCAGGAAAAAGCATATAGACAAATTTTACTTACTGAAAAGAGATATTTTCCTTTAAAGCAAGTAGATGAAAAAGCACAGGAGCATTCTGCTAAAGAGTCAATTGGTCTAAAATTCGAAAAGTTTCAAAATCTTCATTTAAACTCAAAACAAAAGCTCTATATTATACAAATTTTACTTTTGGTTGTATTAGTAGCTGTATTTTCAACTAAGCTTTTAAATCCAATGGATTTTATTGGATTTGTTATTGTAGTTGTAGGAGTGGATTTATGGATCATGCGAAGTTTCCAGCTGATTTAAAGGATGGGAAGGATGATATTTGATAAGCACAATTATAATCATATTGTAAAAAAGATTAAACCGGGCTTACACCCGGTTTAATTATGATTCAATGTCCTTGTTGTCAGTCGATATTATCTATCGTTTCTGAAAGTTCTTCTCTCGTTTTTCTTCTTGTCTCTACATTCCTTACATCTTTTTGGTTCGTTATCAAAACCTTTTTCCTTGTAGAATTCCTGCTCACCTACTGTAAATACGAAATCTTTACCACAGTCTTGACATACGAGTGTTCTTTCTTCCATTGTTTCATTTCCTCCAAAACATTAAACAAAATTGATGTGAGACTTAAAACTGAATTAATGGGAACGACTTTTCCAAAAAGATGATCGGCCATTGAGTCTTATTTTTATCTCAAAAAAATTATACATCCACGAAATATTAATGTCTATCATTTTTTTAAGACATTGAAAATTGAGCTTTACTAGGATTATTGATGAATACATCATGCGTTTTTTACATGAGATTTTTATAAACAAATGACTAATAATCCAATAATTCTATGGAAATTCCAAAGCCTCAAATTGATATTGTTTAAAAAAGCCAATATGACAGAATAATATTCGGTGAAAGCGGAAAAATAACGTCTAAATACCGTAAAAATTTTGTTGTAATGGCATGTTATATTTAATATAATGTACATTATACTAAAAGCCCAAAAATACAACACAACAATCTAAGGAGGTAATTATGTTAAAAAAAGTATTATCAGTTGCTTTAGTTTTGACACTAGTCATTACTACATTTGCAGGCTGTGGCAGCAAAGCTCCTGCAGGTGAAACTGGCCCAATTAAAATCGGGAGCATCATGCCAATCAGTGGTCCTGTTTCTGCTTATGGCACACAATCCAGAGACGCTATCATTATGGCTGTCGATGAAATCAATGCAGCAGGCGGAATACTTGGTAGACAGGTTGAAGCCATCGTTGAAGATGATGAAGCAAATCCAGAAAAAACCAAAAGCGCATTTACTAAATTAGTAACTGACGATGGCGTCATTGGTATCGTTGGTGCGTTAACAAGCAAATGCTCATTAGCCATTACAGCTGATGCTCAAGCTAGAAAAATTATCATGATTAGTCCTTCATCAACCAATGATACTGTTACTGATGCTGGAGACTATATCTTCAGATCATGTTACAATGATTCTTTCCAGGGTCAAGTTGTTGCATCATTTGCTTATAAGGATTTAAAAGCAATTAAAGCAGCGATTTTATTCGACAACACAAACGACTATTCTAAGGGTCTGACTCAGACTTTCAAAGCAAAATTTGAAGAGCTCGGTGGAACTGTTGTTTCTGAAGAATCTTATGCAACAGGCGACATGGACTTCAATGCTCAACTGACAAAAATCAAGGGAACCGCTCCTGATGTATTATTCATTCCTGATTATTACAACACAGTTTCATTAATTGCAAAACAAGTAAAATCTCAGGGACTTACCAGCACGATGCTTGGGGCAGATGGCTGGGATGAAATCGCTAACAATGCAGGCGATGAAGTGGTAGGAAGCTATTATAGCAACCATTATTCACCTGATGCTAACGATCCTGAAGTAAAAGCTTTCGTTGCAAAATATACCGAACTATTTGGAGTTGCACCAAATGCATTAGCTGCTCTTGCTTACGACGCGACATACATTTTAACAGATGCCATTGCTAAAGCAGGATCAACGGATCCTGAAGCGATTAAAACTGCTATGATGGAAACCAATAAAAAATTCGTAACAGGACAAATATCATTTGATGCCAAGAGAAATCCAATAAAATCAGCTGTTATGGTTGAATTGGTAAAAGGCACCGAACCCAATAAACCAGCAGTTAAATATGCAGCTACAGTTAATCCATAGAACCGGAAACCAATAAAATCTCAGCTTAGTTTAAAGAATTAATAATGGGGGGAGTCAATTCCCCCATTATTAGTGATTTTAGAAACAATGTTGAACCAAGGAGGATATTAAATGGAATTTATTCAGCAAATGATCAACGGCATATCATTAGGCAGCATCTATGCGCTTCTTGCCTTGGGTTATACTATGGTTTACGGTATTGTAAAGCTACTAAACTTTGCTCATGGCGACATACTCATGCTGGGCGCTTATGCCGGATTTTTCATACTAACGTTTATGGGAGTTACCCCGGCATCCATGTTGGTTGCTTTTATTTTTTCAATGACAATCTGCGCAATTTTAGGTATCGTAATAGAAAGAACATGCTACAAACCTTTAAGAACTTCTCCAAGGATTGCAGCCCTCATCACCGCAATTGGTGTTTCAACATTGATTGAGAACGGTGCGCGGGTTATTCCTTTTATGGGACCAAACCCAAAACAATTTCCAACATTTACAAGTATTAATTATGATGTTTTTGGTATCAATATTAGTATGGTTCAAATTGTTGTACTTGGGGTTTCAATTATTCTGATGGTTCTTTTAAATTATATCGTTAATGGGACAAAAATGGGCAAATCAATGAGAGCAACATCCTATGATATGGATGCAGCTTTTTTGATGGGCATTAATGTAAATAAAGTCATCTCATTTACCTTTGCCATCGGCGCTGCGCTTGGGGCGGCGGGGGGCATTCTATATGCAACAGCATACCCGCAGGTACAGCCCTATATGGGTCTTATGCCTGGACTTAAAGCTTTCGTAGCCGCAGTTTTAGGCGGCATTGGCAGCATACCAGGTGCCATGCTCGGCGGCTTTATTTTGGGGGTTGCGGAAACCCTAACGAAAGGGTTTATCTCTTCTAAATTAGCTGATGGTGTAGCCTTTGGCATACTTATTTTGATTTTGGTAGTCAAACCTGCTGGGTTATTTGGCAAGAATACCAACGAGAAAGTGTAGGTGATCAATTTGAAAAACAGAGCATTTAATATCCTTACATTGACTTTGGTATCAACTGTGATTTTCGTGATATTACTCATTCTTCAGTATTTTAAGGTTATCAGCGAGTATACAGGATTATTACTAACGCTTGCTGGGATTTATGTCATTGTTTCTCTCAGCCTTAATCTCATTACCGGATTTACAGGTCAGTTGTCTTTAGGACATGCAGGCTTTATGTGTGTTGGCGCCTATACAACGGCAATCGCTATTATTAAATATGGTATGCCTATTCCAATTGCATTGATTCTTGGAGGAATAATGACGGCTCTATTTGGACTTGCAATAGGAATACCAACGCTTCGTCTTCGCGGGGATTATCTTGCAATCACAACACTAGGTTTTGGAGAAATCATTCGAGTCATCATCGTTAATTTAGATTCATTGACGGGAGGAGCAGCTGGTTTAAAGGGAATTCCAACCTTTTCAAATACAGGTGATTTCATTATCGATGCAATCATAAGGTTCTCTTGGGTTTATATTATTATGATTTTGGTCATTGCGGTAATACACAATCTTATTAATTCTTCACAAGGAAGAGCAATTATATCTATTCGTGAGGACGACATTGCATCCACCTCAATGGGAGTCAATGTGGCTTATTATAAAGTTTATGCCTTTACCCTTTCAGCTTTTATTGCTGGAGTAGGTGGTGGACTCTATGCAATCTTCTTTGGATATCTGAATCCTGCCATGTTTGGTTGGCTAAACTCAGTAAATTTTGTGGTCATTGTTGTATTAGGTGGTATGGGAAGCATCACAGGCACTATTATTGCTGCTGTTGTGTTCACCTATTTACAAGAATGGCTGAGAGTTTTTGCGGATTTCAGATTGGTTATATTTGGACTCGCATTAATTATATTGATGATATTCTGGCCAAAGGGCCTAATGGGCAATAAAGAATTATCTATTACCGGTTTCATCAGACAGCTTCGATCTGGAGAATTCAGCCCAAGACAAATAAAGACCAAATGGAACGAATTCAGACAGAAAAAAGGTCGAAAAAAAGACGGGAGGGCTGACTAAATGGCGGTACTTGAAGTAAAAAATATTTCAATAGAATTTGGCGGTTTAAAGGCAGTTAGCAACTTTAATTTAAAGCTTGAATCGGGGGAACTGGTTGGCTTGATTGGACCGAATGGCGCTGGAAAAACAACAATTTTCAATATGCTTACGGGTGTGTATAAACCGACAACTGGCGATATATTTTTAAGCAATAGAGAAAACTTAACAAAACGGGTGAATGGGTTTAAACCCTATCAAATAACACAAAATGGAGCAGCAAGGACTTTTCAGAACATCAGACTTTTTAAAGATCTTTCTGTTTTAGACAATGTATTAATATCACTAAACTTTAATGTGAAATATAATTCTTTACAGGCGATACTAAGAACAACCGCTTTTTATAAAGAAGAAGAAAAGCTTGTAGAAAAAGCTATGGCGATCTTGAAAATATTCAATATTGATACAAAAGCAAACGAACTGGCAAAGAATCTTCCCTATGGAGAGCAACGTAAACTCGAAATTGCAAGAGCCTTAGCTACGGGACCAAACCTTCTTTTATTAGATGAACCTGCTGCTGGAATGAACCCACAGGAAACAGAAGACCTCATGAAGTTAATCAGGTTTATAAGAGATGAGTTTAAATTGACGATTCTCTTAATTGAGCATGATATGAAACTGGTTATGGGTATATGCGAGAGAATTATTGTTCTTGATTATGGTCAAATGATTGCTGAGGGTCCACCAGAAGAGATTAGCAAAAACCCTAAAGTCATAAAAGTATACTTAGGCGAGGAGGTTGAGTTTGATGCTTAAAGTTGATGAAATCAACGTTTTTTATGGTACAATTCAGGCTCTTCGTGGGATTAGCTTTGAGGTTAATGAGGGAGAAATTGTAACCCTAATTGGTGCAAATGGAGCAGGTAAGACAACAACACTTCGCACCATTTCGGGTTTAATGCGCCCCAAAACCGGATCAATTTCTTTTTTAGGGCAAAATCTTTTAAAATGTGATGCCAGTAGAATTGTCGAAATGGGCTTATGCCATGTGCCAGAGGGTAGAAGAATATTTGCGAATTTGACTGTCATGGAGAATCTCGAAATGGGAGCCTATACCAGAAAAGATACCAAAAATTTAAAAGCTGATTATGACATCGTTTTCCATAGGTTTCCAAGACTTAAAGAAAGAATCAAACAAATCGGCGGAACATTAAGTGGCGGAGAGCAGCAGATGCTTGCTATGGGACGAGCGCTAATGGCTAGACCGAAGCTTTTAGTTTTGGATGAGCCTTCAATGGGACTAGCACCTCTTTTTGTCAGCGAAATATTTTCGATTATTAAGGATATTAATAAAGCAGGAACGACAGTGCTTTTAGTAGAACAAAATGCAAATATGGCCTTATCTATTGCAAACAGAGCTTATGTCATAGAAACTGGCCGAATTAGTCTGTCCGGTGATGCAAAGGAGCTGGCCGCAAGTTCTGAGGTACGCAAGGCCTATTTAGGCGGAAAATAGCTAAAACGTTTTGCAAACTTGTTAATATTTGTATGCAAAACATATTATACGAGGAGGAGTATTCTGATGTATGTTAAAAACAGTATGACCACGAATCCGTATGTATTATCACCTGAATCCACGATAGTGGAAGCCATGGAGCTTATGAGGACTAAGGGTATTAAGCGACTTCCAGTAATGAAAAATGATTTGCTTGTGGGAATTATTAGCCATAGTCAATTGCTTGAAGTATCACCCTCGCCAGCAACCTCGCTGAGTGTTTTTGAAATCAACTATCTTCTGGCAAAGACTAAAATAGATAGCATTATGACCAAAAAAGTCATTACTGTCAGTCCTGACATGCTTTTAGAAGAAGCGGCCTTGCTGATGCGGGAGTTTAAGATAGGCGGACTTCCTGTAGTCTCAGAGAACAAACTCGTTGGCATTATTACAGAGACTGATCTTTTTGACGCTTTTATTGAAATTATGGGGTTTAGAGACAAGGGGTCTAGGATTACTCTTGATATAGGAGTGGATCATCCGGGAGTTTTAGCTGAAGTCACTGGAATTATTGCTGGATTCCAAATCAATATTACACACCTTGCCGCTTTTAGATCAGAACTAATCGTTCGCGTGAATACCACCAATATTTCCGAAATTCTAAAGGCAATCGAAGCTAAAGGATATAAAGTTGTATCCGTGCTAAAAAACGAGTAATCATAATAAATAATTCTGATTTTAAGAAAAGTATATGCCAAAAAATTAGCACAAAATCAAAGTAAGCATCGAGAATTAATAACACTTCAAAAATCGGGATCGCGGGGTTTGGCTTCGAAGTCCCGATTGTTTGTTTATCTGAAAATGTGTGAGTAAATATGCCCGATTGTTTATTAAACAAAAAACTATTGAATTTTTAATCAATAGTGATACAATGATATCTTGTCGAATGGAAACGAAATTTTGATTGGGGGATTGTTAGTTGGAAAATAAAAAAGTAAAATTGCACGGTTTTAATAACTTAACTAAAACATTGTCATTTAATATGTATGATATCTGCTATACTAAATCTGTGGCAGATCGAAAAGCATATATTGAATATATCGATGAGCAGTATAATGCGGAAAAGCTGACAAGCATTCTAAATAAGGTATGCGAAATTATTGGCGCAAATATACTGAATATCGCGGTTCAGGATTATGACCCTCAAGGGGCCAGTGTAACGATTTTGATTTGCGAGGCCTCAAAACCTCCAATTTCAAAGGTGTCTGAGCAAAGTTATCCAAGCAATCCATCTGTAGCGATGCATCTTGATAAAAGTCATATCACTGTGCATACCTATCCTGAATATCACCCTGATGGCGGCGTGTGCACTTTTAGAGCGGATATTGATGTGTCAACCTGTGGAGAAATATCACCGCTGAATGCGCTTAACTATCTTATAGAAAGCTTTGAAGCAGATATGATGACGCTTGACTACAGAATACGAGGTTTTACAAGGGATATAACGGGCCAGAAGCTTTTTATCGATCATGACCTCACGTCAATCCAGAATTATATTGATGAGGACAATCGGAATAAGTATCAAATGATAGACGTCAACGTTTATCAGGAAAATATATTTCACACGAAATGCAAGCTAAAAGACTTTGTTTTGGATAATTATTTCTTTAACTTCTCGGAATCGGATATTTCTGTTCCGGAGGTTCATAGAATCACTTCCAAATTAAAAAAAGAAGTTGATGAAATATTTTATGGCGTTAATTTGCCATTATAAAGGAGGAAAATAAAAATGTTGCAAAAAAATCATGATTTTTGGTTTTCAGAATACTATATGGATGACGATGTTAAATTATCGCTCAAGGTCAGCGAGATTTTGCATGTGGAGCAATCACCATTTCAAATGGTTCAAGTGATGAAAAATGAAACCTTTGGCGTATTTCTTGTTTTGGACGGTTATACTCAGGTCACGGAAAAGGACGAATTTGTGTATCATGATATGATTTGTCATCCTGCCTTAGCGGTCAACCCAAAAATCAGGAGGGTACTAATTATTGGCGGTGGCGACGGAGGAACAGCAAGAGAAGTTTCCAGGTACAAGACAATTGAGCAAATAGATATGGTTGAGATTGATGAACTGGTTGTTCGCGTTTGTCAAAAATATATGCCGTCAACTGCAGATATTCTTGATAAGGATCCTAGAATAAATCTCATATTTCGGGATGGGCTACAGTTTGTTAAGGAAGCAGAAGCAGGATTTTACGATTTAATTCTTGTTGACTCAACTGACCCTGAAGGCCCTGGCGAAGGACTTTTCTCGGTTGAATTCTATAACGATTGTTATAGATGCCTAAGCGAAGATGGCATTCTCATCAATCAGCATGAGGGCGCTTTCTTTGATGGTGACATTGTAGAAATGAAAAAAGCCCATGCAAAAATTAGAAAAACCTTTCCAATAGCAAAGGTGTTTGGATTTAATACACCAACATATGCATCCGGATACTGGTACTTTGGCTTTGCTTCAAAGAAATATGATCCAATTGCAGACTTTAAACCGGAGGCATGGGCGAAGCTTGGGCTTAAAACGAACTATTATAATACAGATTTGCATAAAGGTTGTTTTGCACTTCCAACCTATGTGAAACGGATCCTTGAGAGTGTAGAAATTTAAAATTAATCCTTATAATTAATGAATATGGCATGCCTTCGATTGCATGCCGTATTTCATTTTGTTTGTTTTTTGGTGTGTTATGAGCTATAATCAAAACAGAAAGACGATATTGTTGAGAAGCTTTTGTTGGTTACATTTTTAGGGAGGTAATAGGATGTCTCATTTTATAGAAAACTGGACTTACCCGAAGCATGCGGCGACTTTTACGGGACTATATGTAGGACTGGCTGTCGCTGGAAATGCGCTTTTAGGTAAAAAAATACCTGAAGACGAAAAATCACTGTGTCCGAGTGATGTTTGCAATCATATGACGAAAAAACAAAAAGTTTTTAATGTCATTTTGGGTGGATGCTATGTTATTGATATGAGCGTAACATATATTGTAATTAATCATTTTAAAAAGCAATTCAAATAGACTTCGGAGACCTTATGCGAGGATATATAGCTCCGGATAAACCGGAACTTAAAATAAGAGAATATGAGCTTTATAGCGGATATTATTGCGGAATCTGCAAGTCTATTGGCAAAAGATATGGTCAATTACCTAGATTAACCTTAAGCTATGATTCCGTATTTTTAGCGCTTATTTTAGCTGGCCTTCAGGATGGTAGGGAGATCATCCGGATAAAGCGATGCCCAATTCATCCGATTAGAAAAAAACCCATTCTATATGAGAATGAGTCGGTAGATTATGCCTCCGACATGCATCTCATTTTGAGCTTTTATAAATTAATAGATGACTATAAAGATGATCGCAATATATTGGCTGGCACTGCAGCATTTTTAGCTAACAAACAATTCAATAGATTAGCTGAAAGGTATCCAGAAAAAAGTGGCATAATCGCAAGCAGACTAAAAGAACTTTCAGATATAGAAAACACAAAAACAGCATCCTTAGACCAGGCAGCAGAACCTTTTGCCAAGATTATGGAAACCATATTCACTTGGGATGGTACAGACGGCTTAAAAACAGGGACTGAAATGATTCTAGGCAGAATAGGCTATCATATTGGAAAATGGATTTATATTATAGATGCCTTTGATGACATGGAAATAAACTTAAAAGATAAGTCATTTAACCCTATTCTCATTCATTTTGATTTTAACTCAGAGAAGGAAGAGACGCTCTATGAGTTTAGAGCAAGGATTAGAGAACGAATTGAATTTAATCTGCTGAGTTACCTTGAAGAATTATCAAAAGCCTATGATTTATTGCCAATTAAAAAAAATAAAGCATTAATAGAGAATATTATTTATTTAGGCTTATTAAAAAAAACAGAGGAAGTATTAGCGAAAGGGAGTAGCAAACAAAATGGAGAATCCATATGAAGTACTTGGCATAAAACAGGGGGCAACCGAGGCCGAAATTAAAGCAGCCTATCGAGAACAGGTTAAGAAGTATCATCCCGACAAATATCAGAACAATCCACTTTATGACTTGGCCGAAGAAAAGCTGAGAGAAGTTAATGAAGCTTATGAAACCTTGACAAAAAACGGCAACTCATATAATGGAACTGCTAATTCGAATAGTGGCTACGGCAATAGTTATGGCAATCAGTCCGGTACTAGGGGACAGAGCCCAAGCCCAGAATTTTATGAAATCAGATCCGCAATTGAAAGAGGCAATGCAGAAGGCGCAGAAGCCTTGCTGAATAAAAGCAGAACGAGAAATGCCGAATGGTTCTTTTTAAGAGGTGTTCTATCTCAAAGAAAGGGCTGGTATGATGATGCACTAGTTAATTTGCAGAAAGCTAATGCTATGGATCCAGGAAATTATGAATATAGAAACGCTCTGAACACAATGGCTGGTAACGGCGGCGGATTTAGAAGCGCGGCAAATGGAAGAGGATACGGTTCAAATAACGACGACTTGTGCCGAATGTTTCAGTGCTTCATTTGCACGGACTTGTTGTGCAATTGTTTTTAAGCGTATAAAAATTTGAATAACCCTGGAGGATGAATGGGAAATAATTCTAAAGTAAGAACCAGAGGCATTGCAATCAGCGCAATGCTGCTTGCTATTTCAGTTACAACTCTATATATACAAACAGTTCTGCCTGTCGCTAATTTTACTCTCTACATGTTAAGTTCCTTTTATGTAGCCTTCGTGATTATGGAGGCCGGACCAAAGGCAGGGTGGCTTTTTTATATCGCCTCATGCATTTTTGCGCTGATTTTTGTGCCAGATAAAGTATTTGTTATTCCCTATATTCTCTTTTTTGGCATTTATGGCGTCGTGAAGTACCATATTGAACTATTGCGAAAACTGCCCATTGAACTCATATTGAAAATGATTTTTTTCAATTTTTCTTTGGGTATTATGATAATTTTCTTTCGGGAGCTGATCCTTGGGAGCATTAATTTACCGGATTTCCCTTTTGTGATTCTTATCATTGCTTTTGAAATAGCATTTTTTGCCTACGACTATTTATATACTTTGGTCATCGGTTTTTATTTAAAAAGAATTAAGGTGAGTAAATGATTCCTCTTTCGACAAGAATGAGACCGGAAAACCTGGATGAATTTTTTGGACAGCAGCATTTTATGTATAAAGATGCGCTTTTGTACCATGCTATTTTGAATAAAACATTTGAATCCGCCATCTTTTATGGTCCTTCGGGAACAGGGAAAACAACGCTTGCAAGAATCATAGCTAAAGAGATGGATGCTGATTTTTATGAGATTAATGCCTCTACAACGGGTATCAAGGAGCTTAAAGAAATAATTGATCGGGCAAAATTAAAGTTCTTTGGCCTTCAGAAGGCAAAAACTTATATTTATATTGATGAGTTTCATAGATGGAACAAACTGCAGCAGGATTCCTTATTAAAAGCATTGGAAGAAGGAGTCCTAAGATTTATTGGCAGCACAACAGAAAACCCCTATTTTGCTGTTAATGACGCGATACTGAGCAGGGTACGCTCGATTTACGAATTTAAACGATTAGACAATGGCGCGTTAGTTAGAATACTGAAAAACGCCCTTGGAAACAGTGAACGGGGCGTGGCCAAGTGTCAACTTGACTATGAAGAAGAAGCCCTTTCGCTTATTGCGGAATTGAGCAATGGAGACGCGCGTATCGCTTTAGATACGCTCGGGTTTATTGCTGATAACATGACGATTGGCAGAAGACTTAACAGCGACGTCGTTTCTGAAGCTATGCAGCGTCAAACGAATTTTTACAATAAAAGTGAAGACAAATTCAACCTGTTATCTGCACTGCAAAAATCCATAAGGGGCAGTGATCCAGATGCAGCTGTCCATTACCTTGCTAGACTTATTGAAGGTGGAGGCGATATTCAAATGATTGGGCGAAGACTAATGATCATGGCCAGTGAAGATATAGGCCTTGCTTATCCTAGCGCTATTTCTATCGTGACTGGCTGCGTTCAGTCTGCCCTTATGGTTGGGTTTCCAGAAGCAAGGATTATTTTAGCACAAGCAACCCTTCTGCTTGCTTCATGTCCTAAATCGAATTCTGCAATCATGGCCATTGAAATGGCTACTGAGGACATTAAATCCAAAAAAATTGATGATGTACCTTTACATCTTAAGGATTCCCACTATTCTGGTGCGAAAAGTAGAGGCATAGGACTGGATTACAAATATCCTCACGCCTATGGTGGATACGTTGAACAGCAATATTTACCGGATAATTTATTTAAAGCCAATATAAGCTATTACCAACCTACAGAAAATGGAAAGGAAGGGGCTTTTAAGCGCTATTTACAGAGCCTCAAAAAAAAATAATGATGGAAATTATAGTTGATGAAAATTCAGGATTCTGTTTTGGTGTTCGTGAAGCTGTCAGGAAAACTGATGATACCATTCAAAAGAATTCGGGAAATGAATCCAGAATATATACCTTTGGTCCCCTGATTCATAATCAGGATATGATCGATGAATTGTCTGCACAACACGTAGAAATTATAACTGATCTAAAAGATGCAGAACCGAATTCGATTGTTATCCTCAGGTCGCATGGCGTACCTGAGGTTTTGTATCACGAAGCGAAACAGAAAGATATTACGATTGTTGATGCCACATGTCCTTTTGTTGAAAAAATTCATAGGATAGTTAAAGAAGCTTTCCTTGAGCGTATTCCTGTAGCTATTGTTGGAGATCGAAGCCACCCTGAGGTCATAGGGATAAATGGATGGTGTGGAAATGCCGCTTTTATTATTCAGAAATTAGAAGATGTTGATAGCATAAGAGAACCCAAAGTTTGTCTTGTCGCTCAAACCACGATAACCTCTGATTTCTTAACGAATGTGCGTGAAGCTTTAAATAAAAAGGGGATAAAATTAATAGAAAACAACACGATTTGCAGTGCAACAGAAATAAGGCAGAAATCCTGCGAAAACCTTTCAAAGACTGTAGATGCAATGGTGATCATTGGTGGAAGAGAGAGCTCCAATACAAAGAAACTTTACGAAATAGCCAAAGATAATTGTAAAAGTGTATTTTTTATAGAAAGAAAAGAAGATTTACCATTGAAAGATATGCAAAAATATAGTAAGATAGGAATTGCGACGGGTGCTTCGACACCTGAACGTATTATTAAGGAGGTTATTGCTACTATGAGTGAATTTATCACTGAATCAATGGACGAGATGGAAGAAGAACAAAACGAAATGCATAGCTTAATGGCAGAGATTGAAAAATCGTTAAGATTGCCAGGTAGAAATGAAATTATTAACGGAGAAATTATTCAGGTTACAAATCGTGAAGTCGTCGTGAATCTAGGCTGCAAAAAAGATGGAATTTTACCAAAAGATGAAATCAGCCTTGAACCAGGCCAGGAACTTACAGATTTATTTAAAGCTGGAGACATGATTGAAGCGAAAGTTTTAAAAACTGATGATGGCGATGGAAATATTTTGCTATCAAAGAAAAAACTTGAAGTAAACGAGCATTGGGATGAAATTACCAACGCTATTGAAAATAAATCGTTTGTTAACGCCAAGGTTATTAAAGAAGTCAAAGGTGGCGTTATTGCTGTATACAAAGAAGTGTATGGGTTTATACCTATGTCTCAGCTTTCTGACAGGTTTATTGAGAAGGCGGACGAGTTTATAGGAAAAGTTCTGCCAGTAAGAGTTACTAGAGTGGATCAAAAGAGAAATAAAGCGGTATTCTCACATAAAGCTTTCTTAAATGAAGAGAGAAACAAAAAAGTTGCTGAAATTTGGAATTCCTTAAGTGTTGGCGATATTGTCGAGGGCACAGTAATGAGATTTACTGATTATGGTGCTTTTGTTGATATCGGTGGACTTGATGGACTGCTTCATATCTCTGAAATATCTTGGGGAAAACTCAAACATCCACAAGAAGCATTAAAAATAGGAGAAAAAGTTCAGACTAAAATTCTTTCGATGAACACTGAAAAGGGAAAAATTTCTCTTGGCTTAAAACAAAATAAACCTGAACCGTGGGCTGCTATTGATGAAAATTATGTAGTTGGCGCGATCGTTTCCGGAAAAGTAGTTCAACTAAAAGAATATGGCGCATTTATTGAGCTTCAACCTGGTCTAGATGGACTAGTTCATATTTCAGAAATAGCCCATAAGCGCGTTACCAATATTGGCAATGAAATTCAAGTTGGACAAATGGTTTCTGCAAAAATACTTGAAATTGACAAAGATAAAAAAAGAATCAGTTTAAGTATTAAGGAAACAGTTGAGCCTCCTACAGCGGAAGAAATTGCTGCTGAGAGAGAAGCTGCAGCCATATCTAGAGCAGCTGCCATTGCAGAAAAAGAAGCTTACGTTCCCAACGAATATGATGACAAAACAGAGGGTGAAGCTATAGAAGAAGACTATGACGTTGACCAAAATGGCGAAGTTGAGGCAGAGGTTTCTATGGAAAAGGTTATTGAAGAAACTGCTGACTATGATGAGCCGGTGGCAGATAAGGACCTTAAGGCTGTGGTATGTGCCTATGATCCTGAATGCGCATCAAAGGACGATGGCGAAGACACTATTGATCCCGAGGATGCCCACGATGAAGATATTACTGTACCTGAAGAAATGAACATGGAAGATGACGTAATAGATAAAGATGTAGTGCTTGATAAAATATTGGTTTAATTAAATAAAAACTGGTGCGCCGAAGTCTACATGATTGATTGTATTAAGACCAGTAAAGTCGCAAAAATGAAAGCTCCCCTTTCTGAGTTCGGATTGTAAATCTGAAGATTCAGGAGGGGAGATTTTTATGTAGTATTTAGCAGGCAAGGAGGTGGGTTATGCTGTATTGTGGTTGCCAAAAGGGGCATAAATATTTAGTCTTTATAAGGCATCAAAACTTTGCCAGATTAATTAGTTCTTCTGCGTTCTTAAGAGTATGGGATGTAATGGTCATACCACCTAGTAGACGGGCAATCTCCTTGATTTTGCTGTCATCATCTAAGGGAGAGATGACAGTAAATGTGTGCTGATCAGTCGTTTTTTTGTCAATTTTATAATTATAATCCCCGGCAGCAGCAATTTGAGGCAGATGAGTAATGCAAATAACCTGATGATTTTTTGAAATTTCGGCTAATTTCTTACCCACAATACTTGCGGTGGCGCCACTTATACCGCTGTCAATTTCGTCAAATATCATGGTTGGAATCAGGTCGTAATCCCCGATGATGCGTTTGAAAGCCAGCATGATACGGGAAATTTCTCCACCAGAAGCAATCTTAACGAGGGGTTTAGGCACTTCGCCTTTATTCGTCGTGATTAAAAATTCAATATGATCATAGCCATTGTCAGTTAATAAGGGATTGCCATCAACATCCTTTAAATTTTGACACTGAACAACTAAGGCGGCATGGTTAAAGTTCAACTCAAGAAGTTCTTTATTGATCTTTTTCTCAATGATTTCCGCCGATGCACATCTATGCTTGCTCAATTCGTGGGATAAACCAGTCAGTTCATCCTGATAAAGAGTCAACTCTCTTTGAAGTTTTTCCTTTAATTCATCACTATGTTCAATTTCCTCAAGTTGCTGACTAATGGCTTTTTCATAGTCGAGAATTTTTTCGATGGTGCTTCCGTATTTTCGTTTGAAACCATCAATCAGTTCAAGCCTCTTTATGGTTTCATCGATCTCAATCGGAGAAAAGGAAATCTGATCCAAATACTTTTTGATATCGTGACAGACATCTTCAAGTTTATAATAGCTATCTAAGATTTCAGCTTCAAATTGAGCAATGCCAGTGCTGAATGAAGACACTTCTTTCAAGTAGTTGGCTCCTTTGATCAAGCCGCTTAAACTTGAATGCTCATCAGAATAGAGCAAATCATAGGTGGCAGATAAGTTGGCGACTATCTTTTCACTATTTTGAAGCAGCAGTAGGCGACCAGTTAATTCTTCATCTTCACATGGACTGAGCTTAGCTGAGAGGATTTCCTGACTTTCGAAGCGCATAAAATCCATTTTGCGAGAGGCTTCTAACTGATTGCGCGTTAGGGTTGAGAGCTGCCTTTTAATATCATCATAAGCTTTGAATTTGGTTTTTAATTGCTCTTTTAGTGGAAGGATTAAGGCAGAATCATATGAATCAACAAGCTGTATGTGCTGATCTGAGTTCAGCAAGGATTGATGATCATATTGACCGTGAATATCTGCAATCTCCTTGCAAACTGCATTAAGATGAGACAAAGTCACCAGGACATCATCGATTTTACAGGTGCTTTTTCCGGATGAAAAAACTTCCCTCGTGATGATGCTCTCGTCATCATTATTATCTGAAACAATTAACTGAATGATTGATTTTTCTTTGCCCGAACGCACAAAAGCTGTATCCGCTCTGCTTCCTAGAGCAAGACTTACAGCTTCGATAATAATAGATTTACCTGCGCCGGTTTCCCCGGTCAATATATTTAAGCCTTCATGAAAGTCAACACTGATGTTGTCAATTATGGCAAAATCTTTAATGGACAGATGTTTGATCAAAAGATCACCAGCCTTTCATTGAATGATTATTTGATTAATTCATTGAACCTGCCGACGATACCTGAAACATTGACAGGTTCATTCACCACCACAAAAACAGTGCTGTCTCCAGCGATTGTCCCAATGATATTTTGAACGTTTAATGAGTCGATCGCTTCACAAGCGGCATTTGCGCAACCGGTCAGGGTTTTAACGACGATGATATTTCCAGAAAAAGAGACGGTGAGAATGGTATCCTTGAATATCTTGATAAACCTTTCGGTAACCGGTTGATCATTATTTGTTCCCACTGTATATTTATATTTACCGCTTGGAGATAGGGTTTTAATCAGTTGAAGTTCTTTGATATCTCTAGACACAGTTGCTTGGGTTACCTTGTAACCACTTTTTTTAAGAAGGGCAACGAGTTTATCCTGTGTTTCTACCTCGTTAGAATTGATGATATCTAAAATTTTATTTTGCCTTGAATAACGCATAGTACCCTCCAAACAATGAATAATTATTAAAGCTTACTGATAAATATTATAGCATAAACAACTTGCAAGGCAAGATTTTTTCTTTGGTATTAAATTGGTTGTATGATATAATAATTCTATTAAAATTGAAGACTTTAAGGAATTTCGGATGAGAATATTAGGAATAGATCCAGGCTATGCCATATTGGGTTACGGAATTATAGAGCAACATCACAACCACTATTCAGTATGCGGTTATGGTGCTATAACAACTGATGCAGGCCTTGATATGCCAAACCGTTTGAAGAATTTGTACAGCGAATTAATGGAAATTATCACAGAGTATAAACCTGATGTAGTAGCAATTGAGGCTTTGTTTTTCAATAAAAATACCAAGACAGCATTGCTTGTTGGTCAAGCTAGAGGGGTCGCCATACTTTGCGGAGCCAATTCCGGTCTTTCGGTTTTTGACTATACGCCGCTTCAGGTAAAACAAGGTATTGTAGGGTATGGGAGGGCGGACAAGAAACAAGTTCAAGTTATGGTCAAAACAATTCTAAACTTAAGTGAGGTGCCAAAACCCGACGATACAGCAGACGCTTTAGCGGTAGCAATCTGCCATGGCCATTCGGCGCAGTATCAAAACAAAATTGGCCAAAACAAATAGATATCATTTTTTTGGAGGATCAGTATGTTTCATTATATAAAAGGCAAGGTCAGTATGAAATTCGAAGGCGGTATCGTTCTTGAAACCGGGGGAATCGGGTATGAAATTTTCGTCCCCGATAATTCGGCTGCGTATTTGACCGACTTTAATCAAGAGTTACTTGTCTATACAAATATGATTATTCGGGAGGATGATGTCAGTATATACGGATTTACTGACAGAGATAGTCTAGACACCTTCAAAAGACTCATGACTGTCAATGGCGTCGGGGCAAGGGCGGCCCTGTCTTTATTATCCGCCATGCCTCTTTTGGATCTGAAAAAGGCCATCGTTTATGAGGATGCACTAATATTAACTAAAGCTCAAGGCATTGGTAAAAAAATAGCGCAAAGAATAGTTCTAGAGCTTAAAGACAAGATGCAGCCCAATACACCAGATTCAGTTATGGGTAAAGATACTAAAAGTTTCAATGATGAAAAAGATGAGGCGATTGTTGGTCTTATGACCCTTGGCTATAGCCGTAGTGAAGCGGCAGAGGCTATAAACATGGTAAAGCTTGAGAAACCTTCTACTGAAGCTTATATGAAAGAGGCCCTTAAGGGTTTACTGAGAAGATAAAGGAGACTCTCCATGGAAAAAGACATAAGACTACTGCAAACGGATATAAGCCAAGAGGACGAAGAAACAGAAGTACATTTAAGACCGAAGCATATGGGTGATTACATCGGGCAAAAGAATGTTACTGATAATCTGAAGGTCTTTATTGACGCTGCAAGACTTAGAAAAGAGCCTCTTGACCACGTTTTATTTTATGGCCCTCCAGGGCTTGGCAAAACAACCTTAGCTGGTATCATTGCCAATGAACTTGGCGTTAATATGCGGATAACATCTGGTCCAGCAATAGCAAGGGCCGGTGACCTTGCTGCCATTCTCACTAATCTGAGCGATCATGATGTTCTGTTTATTGATGAGATCCACCGGTTGAATCGTTCGGTAGAAGAGATTCTATACTCCGCCATGGAGGACTATGTGCTGGACATTATCATTGGAAAGGGACCCTCGGCAAGGTCTATAAGGCTTGATTTGGCAAAGTTTACACTTATAGGTGCAACAACTAGAGCAGGAAGCCTATCAGCGCCGCTTAGAGACCGATTTGGCGTTATTAATAAATTCGAAATGTACTCTATTGATGAGCTTAAAACTATTATAAAACGATCCGCAGATATTTTGAACATCGTCATAGATGAAGAATCTACCAATGAGATGGCAAGGCGCTCTCGCGGTACGCCTAGAATTGCCAATAGGCTTCTTAAACGGGTCAGAGATTTCAGTCAGGTTAAGGGTAGCGGGCGCATTGATATTGCCATAACGGATTCCACCTTATTATCATTAGGCATTGACAGAGAAGGTCTGGAAAATTTAGACCGTGAGATTATCCGCATAATTATTGAACAGTTTAACGGAGGACCTGTAGGCATAGAAACTATTGCTGCCGCCGTTGGGGAAGAGCGGATCACTATTGAAGATGTCTACGAGCCATATTTGATTCAGGCTGGATTTTTGCACAGAACGCAAAAAGGCAGGACGGTTTCCGGGCAGGCTTATAAGCATCTTGGCATAGCCCTGCCTGAATAAAGAAGGTAATTCAAAGAAGGTATTATGATGAATAAATGTCTTAGGTTTACAATAAAAATATTATCGGCAACACTTATGCTCGCATTTGCTTTTGCCGCCACAATAACTTATTCGCTTGCGTATGAGTTGCCGGAGTATGTTAAAGTGGGGCTGCGTTATGGCATCACTGCCGTGAACTTGGCGGCGATTGAAACGGATCAGGGTTTGCAGTTTGGGACACTTGAAAGAGAAACTTTCACGTTGATTTCGGATCTCAAAGGTGCAAAATCAATTTCCGCAAAGATTCAAGACGGCAAACTGGTCATCAGTGATGCAAATGACACTATTTTAGAGCAGGTTGAAGCCAATGTAGTTTGCTGTTTAATAGCTTCTAACTCGGCCGATGGTGGAATCATCAGATTCAACAATGTGCCCTATAGGGGGAGTATAGTATTACGCCAAGACAGTGCGGGTAAAATCACCGTCATTAACAGACTTGGGCTAGAAGATTATTTATATGGTGTGCTGCACCAAGAAATGTCTCAGTCTAATCCTTTAGAAGCCCTTAAGGCTCAAGCGATTGCTGCAAGAAGTTTTACAACGATCAGAATGGGTGCCCATTCTAAAGAGGGTTTTGATGTATGCCCAAACACACATTGCCAAGTATATAAGGGCTATGGCGGTGAATACCCAAAAACAAATCAGGCAGTTGATGAGACCAGAAACCTTTTGATGTATTGCGACGGAGCTTTGGTCCAGGCTTATTACCATAAAAACAGTGGAGGGCATACAGAAAACAGCGAAAATGTATGGTTTGCTGCGTTGCCATATTTAAGAGGCGTTTCTGATCCTTATTCACCGATTTATCCTTGGTCGGCGAACTTTACTGCCGACTCTATTCAGTCGCTACTAACTGCCGGAGGTTATAACACTGGAGTAGTTCAAGCAATTAATATTAATGAAAGAACTGAGGCAGACGGAGTTTTGAGCCTGGAAATCAAAGGAGAGCAAGGAAATGTTAAGCTTGAGAAAGAAAAGATCAGATCAATTTTAGGTGCAACTGTCATTAAATCGTTGAATTTTCAAGTAATAAAACCAAGTGAGCAGAGCATATCCCTTCAAGGCGCAAGTCAATCAGAAAGCAATTCTGGAGAAATTACTATTTTATCTTCGGATGGGACTATGAATCAAGTAGCAATTGGCGATGTTTACGTGTCAAATGGTAAGGAAACAAATCGTCTACAAGACGGGCAGGCATCACCCAGTGGTTTTACATTTTCTGGATTTGGCTATGGACACAGATTAGGTATGAGCCAGGATGGGGCCATTGCTATGGCAAACCAGGGAATTGGCTATGAAGACATATTAAAATTCTATTATGCCAATATTGAAATTAAGTAGGTGAAAATGGAAATTAAAGATTTTGACTATATTTTACCCCAGGAGTTGATTGCTCAGCATCCTACGGATCAGAGAGAAATGTCAAGACTCATGATTATTGAAAGGGCTAGCAAATCGATTACCCACAAAAACTTCTATGATGTCATCGACTATTTAAGGGATGGAGATTGCTTGGTGCTGAATAATTCGAGAGTCATTCCGGCCCGTCTTTTAGGCGTTAAAGAAAAGACTGGCGCAAAGATAGAATTTCTACTCATAAAAAGAGTTGAAGGCGATATTTGGGAAGCTATGGTAAGACCTGGAAAAAAGCTGCATCCTGGCGATGAGGTCATTTTTTCATCCGAGCCATTGTTTAAGGCTGAGATCATAGATTATGGGTCAGATGGTACTAGAATTGTAAAATTTCTTTATGAGGGAATTTTTCTAGAGCTCCTCGAAAAAATTGGCAAAATGCCACTTCCGCCTTATATCGACCGGGAAATCGAAGAGGAGGACAAAGACCGATATCAGACGGTATACAGTGAAAAAGATGGCTCAGTGGCTGCGCCAACAGCAGGCCTTCATTTTACAAAAGAGTTGCTTGCTAAAGCTTTAGATAAAGGTGTAAAAATAGCCTATGTCACACTTCATGTTGGGATTGGTACTTTTCGACCGGTAAAGTCGGAAATAGTTGAAGATCACCGCATGCATTTTGAGGAATATGAAATAGATGACATAAATGCAGGGATTATCAATGAGGCAAAGCAAAGTGGCAACCGTATCATTTGCGTGGGAACGACCTCTGCGCGAAGCATAGAAAGTGCTTCCTTGGAAAATGGACTGGTTAAATCCGGACAGAAAAGCACAGATATTTTTATCTATCCGGGTTACAAGTTTAAAATTATGGACGGTCTGATTACAAATTTTCATCTTCCAAAGTCGACTTTGTTGATGTTGATATCGGCATTTTATGATAGAGAAAAAGTATTAGAAGCCTATGAGATTGCCATTAAAGAAAACTATAGATTTTTTAGTTATGGAGATGCCATGTTCATCATATGATGATCAAAGGTATGGAATAGAAGTGGAAAGAGATGACTATGCATGCAGTAACCTTTGAATTAATAAAGAAAGATCACAAAACCAAAGCCCGAAGGGGAAGAGTTCATACACCACATGGCAGCATTGATACGCCTGTGTTTATGCCTGTTGGCACGGCAGCTACGGTTAAGGCTATGAGGCCTGAAGAAATCAAAGATATGGGAGCCCATATTATTTTATCCAATACGTATCATCTTTATCTTCGCCCTGGACATGAACTGATTAAGGCCGCAGGTGGCCTACATAAATTTATGAATTGGGACCGGGCTATTTTGACGGACAGTGGAGGCTTTCAAGTATTTAGTTTGGGTGATATGCGAAAGATTACCGAAGAAGGAGTGGAATTCAGATCCCATATCGATGGATCAAAACATATGCTGACTCCAGAAAAAGCGGTCACCATTCAAAACGCTCTTGGTTCAGATATTATGATGGCTTTTGACGAATGCGCCCCATACCCGGCAGATCACAATTATGTTAAAAACTCGCTTGAAAGAACTTCTAGATGGTTAAAACGCTGCAAGAGCGCACATAATAATACCGAATCTCAGTCACTTTTCGGCATTATGCAAGGCGGCATGTATCGGGATTTGAGATGCCAAAGTGCCCAGGAGATAGTGAATCTTGATCTTCCCGGTTATGCTATAGGCGGTCTGAGTGTGGGCGAACCAAAAGAACTCATGTATGAGGTTTTGGATTATGCCACTGACTATCTTCCTGAAAACAAGCCCCGTTACCTTATGGGCGTTGGAAGCCCGGATTGCTTATTTGAAGGCGTTGAGCGTGGCATAGATATGTTTGACTGTGTCCTGCCAACCAGGATTGCCAGGAATGGTACAGCCATGACATCAAGAGGTAAAATTGCCATTAAAAATGCAATCCATGAAAAGGATTTTGACACTCTCGATCCGGAATGCGACTGTTATACATGCCAAAACTACTCAAAAGCCTATTTAAGACATTTATATAAATCAAATGAAATACTGTCATCCATGCTACTGACAAACCACAACTTGCATTTCCTGATTAAGCTGATGGAAAAAATACGATATGCCATAGAAACAGACCATTTTAGCGCGTTTAAAAAAGAATTCATGGAAAAATACTATGGAAATCTGGAGGAAGTAAAATGCCTATAGTCATACCGAAAAATTTACCAGCATATAAAACTCTTAAAGAAGAAAACGTGTTTGTCATGGCTGAAAAAAGAGCGGAGACTCAAGATATCAGGCCTCTTAGGATTGCTATTGTCAACCTAATGCCAACAAAAGAGGTGACAGAAACGCAATTAATTAGGATGCTCGCCAATACACCGCTTCAAGTAGAGCTTCACCTTCTGCATATGGATTCTCATGACTCAAAGAATACGGACAAGCTTCATCTTGATAGCTTTTATAAATCCTTCGATGAAATTAAAAATCAGAAGTTTGACGGCATGATTATCACTGGAGCGCCAGTCGAATTCCTACCTTTTGAAGATGTCGATTACTGGAATGAATTGGCAGAAATTATGGAGTATACCAAGCATAACGTGTTCAGTACTCTGCATATCTGCTGGGGAGCTCAGGCTGGCCTATATTATCACTATGGCATCAACAAATATGAATTGCCCCAAAAATTATTCGGCGTATTCCTTCACACTGTCAAAGATGCAAAATCAGAGCTCACAAGAGGATTTGATGAGGAATTTTATGCCCCGCATTCCAGACATACACAGATAAGAAGAGAAGAGATCAAAGCAATTCCAGAATTGAAAATTCTTGCAGAGTCTCCTATTGCTGGCCCGCATATTATTGCCACGAAAAACAAAAGGCAAATATTTGTGCAAGGTCATGCCGAATATGACAAAGATACTCTTAAATCTGAGTATGAAAGAGATATCGCTAAAGGCATGGCCATGAATATTCCGGATAACTATTATAGAGGAGATGATCCGGCAAAGGGAGTTGTGGTTAAGTGGAAGGGGCATGCCAATCTATTCTTTGCGAATTGGCTTAATTACATTTACCAGGAAACCCCTTATGATTTGGACAAACTGATTGACCTTAAATGAGTATATTCGAGCATATAATGAAAGGAGAATACTAGTGTTGATTTGCAAACATTTCAACTTTTGCGGCGGATGTACTTACCAGGATATCCCCTATAATGTGCAGCTAAAGCTCAAGAATCAAGAGGCCATAGATCATCTTGAGAACAATAAGATTATAGTTCGAGACTACCTGGGCATAATAGGCAGTGACAAACAGTTGGCTTATCGCAACAAGATGGAATACACCTTTGGCGATGAAATTAAAGATGGTCCCAAAACATTGGGGCTTCATAAACGCAAACAGTTTATGTCTATTATAACAGTAGATGAGTGCTTGCTGGTAGATCAAGATTTTAACGCCATATTAAAGTGCACTTTGGCCTATTTTGTCGAAAAGAATTACCCACATTATAATAAAAAGACTCATTTGGGTCTTCAAAGAAATCTCATTATCCGAAAAGGAGAGAGAACATCGGAACTACTTGTCAATCTCGTCACTTCAAGCCAAATG
The DNA here is from genome assembly GCA_025361765.1 of Bacillota bacterium. Taxonomy (GTDB): domain Bacteria; phylum Bacillota; class Clostridia; order Peptostreptococcales; family Anaerovoracaceae; genus JBBRXH01. Next base: position 42,700 of record JANYJS010000026.1, on the reverse strand, counting down.
GATTTTGATAAAGCGGAATGGGTAAAACGACTTTTAGAACTGCCTTTAAGCAATAAAATTATAGGCATACTAAGCACGATCAATGATTCTCAAGCAGATTTTGTTTATTGCGATAGCCTAAATATCCTTTATGGGAGAGATTATTATTTGGAAGAAGTGTTGGGATTAAAGTTTAAAGTCAGTGCTTTTTCATTTTTTCAAACCAATATTCCGGCTATAGAAAAACTTTATCGCACGGCTCTTGAATTTATGGGTGATGCTTCTGGAAAAATCGTATATGATCTTTATAGTGGGACAGGAAGCATAACTCAGGCTGTTGCACTTAAAGCAAAAAAAGTTTTCGGCCTCGAGCTGGTTCCTGAGGCAGTTGCTTCCGCCAAAGAAAATGCAGAAATGAATGGTCTCAAGAATTGTACATTTATTGAGGGCGATGTTCTTAAAAGCCTTGATATATTAGTCGATCAGCCGGACATTATTGTTCTTGATCCGCCGCGCTCCGGGGTACATCCTAAAGCCCTACAAAAAATACTTAACTATAAGGTTAATGAAATAATATACATCTCTTGCAATCCCAAGACATTAGCTAAAGACCTTGCAATTGCAAAGGAATTTGGGTATGAAACTGAAAAAATGATCATATTTGATAACTTCCCCCATACAAAACATAGCGAGGCCGTTGTGAAACTGAGGTATCTGAAATGAACAAAGATAGTGAACTTCCAGTCTATTTATTTCATCAAGGAACGGCAGCAAAAGCTTATGAACTCATGGGCGCACATCCTCATATGGAGGGCGACATGGCCGGCTATATGTTTAGGCTTTGGGCCCCTCATGCCATTTCAGTTCATATTACCGGAGATTTTAACCAGTGGGATATTATAAGTCATGAGATGATTAAATTATCGGAGGAAGGCATATGGGCGCTTTTTATTTCAGGCATTTCAGACTATAATAAATACAAATTTATAATAACAGACAAAAGTGGCAATACTCATGAAAAGGCAGACCCCTATGGATTTCACATGGAAACAAGGCCTGCTACCGCTTCAATTACTTATTCACTAGAACAGTATGACTGGCAGGATCAAAATTGGTTGGAGTATAGAAAGCAGGAGGTTCCCTATAATGCGCCAATAAACATCTACGAGGTTCATGCAGGCTCTTGGCGATGCTTTAAAGATGGGAATCATTTTGATTATGAAAAATTAGCCACTGAACTTATTCCTTATGTGAAGGAAATGGGCTACACCCATATTGAATTAATGCCAATTTCAGAATACCCTTTGGATGATTCGTGGGGTTATCAAGTTATTGGTTATTATGCGCCAACATCACGATATGGAACCCCAAAGGGCTTTATGTCTTTTGTAGATCAGTGCCACCAGAAGGGTGTAGGCGTTATTCTTGACTGGGTTCCAGGTCATTTTCCGAAAGATGACATTGGACTAAGGAAATTTGATGGCAGTAGCTGTTATGAGTATGAGGATCCTTTGAAAAGCGAGCATAAGGAATGGGGCACCATGCTATTTGATTGGGGCCGCAATGAAGTGAAAAGTTTCCTTATCTCAAACGCGGTCTATTGGTTCGATTACTTTCATATAGATGGTCTAAGAACGGATGCCGTCGCGTCAATGCTCTATTTAGACTATGGCAGAAATAAGGGAGAGTGGTGGCCGAATAAGTATGGTGGAAGGGAAAATTTGGAAGCCGTAGACTTTTTTAGGCAGCTGAATACCACTGTATTTGAACATTTCCCAGATGTTCTTATGATTGCTGAAGAGTCGACGTCTTGGCCTATGGTCACTAAACCGCCATATTTAGGCGGATTAGGCTTTAATTTTAAATGGAATATGGGTTGGATGAATGACACTCTTGATTATATGAAGCATGAATCTATTTTCCGTAAATTTAGGCATGACGCTTTAACGTTTTCATTGACCTACGCATTTTCAGAAAACTTTATTTTACCCTTGTCACATGATGAATTTGTTCACTTAAAAGAATCTCTCATTAGTAAAATGCCTGGAGGCTATGAAGATCAGTTTGCTAATGTGAGATGCTATATGGGCTTTATGATGGCCCATCCAGGCAAAAAGCTGTTGTTTATGGGATCGGAGTTTGGACAGCTTTCAGAATGGAATCATAACACGGAGCTTTCATGGGAATTGCTCCAGCAGGAGAAACATAGAATGCTTAAAACCTATTTTCAGGAACTCAATCATATTTATCTTAAAAAGCCGGAATTTTGGGAGCAGGATGACAGTTGGGATGGTTTTCAGTGGATTTCCCATGAGGATTATGAGCAGAACATTGTTGCATTCAGACGAATACAAAAAAACGGAGAAGATTGCGTTATTATATGTAATTTTGCGCCAGTATATCGCGAAAATTATAGAATCGGCGTAAAATATGATGGCAATTATCTTGAGATATTAAACAGTGACAATAAGCGCTTTGGGGGGCAGGGATTTGACCTAGGACCTCTAATAACAGATAACATTAAAACCCATGGTTATGACTATTCATTGAGTATTAATTTACCGCCGCTGGCAGCCGTCTATCTGAGCTGCTGGAGAGACCGCATTAAAAAGGAGGGATTGACATGATTTACGCCAAGAAAAAAGAAATGATTGCCATGCTCTTAGCAGGAGGACAAGGAAGCCGGCTTGGTGTTTTGACCAAGGATGTTGCAAAACCAGCAGTTCCATTTGGTGGGAAATACCGTATTATTGATTTTCCATTGTCTAATTGCGTCAATTCCGGTATTGACACGATTGGCGTTCTGACACAATACCAACCCTTAGAATTAAACACTTACATTGGAAACGGCCAACCTTGGGATCTTGACCGCATAAATGGGGGAGTCAGTATTCTACCGCCATATGTGAAGGGCAAAGCTGGAGAATGGTACAAAGGTACAGCCAATGCCATACTTCAAAACAGCAATTTTATTGAAATGTATCACCCTGATTATGTTCTCGTTCTTTCGGGGGATCATGTCTATAAAATGAACTATGAATTGATGTTGGATTTTCATAAGGAAACCAATGCTGATTGCACTATTGCGGTAATTCAGGTTCCTTTTGAAGAAGCCAACCGATTTGGTGTTATGAGCACAGATCAGAATAGACAAGTGTATGAGTTCCAGGAAAAGCCGGAGGATCCCAAAAGCAATCTGGCATCCATGGGCGTCTATATTTTCAATTGGGAAAAACTAAAGGATTATTTGATTGAAGATGATAACGATCCGAATTCAGAAAACGATTTTGGCAAAAATGTCATCCCCAATATGCTGAATGCTGGTGAGCGCTTGTTCGCCTATACCTATGGCGGTTATTGGAAAGATGTAGGTACTATTGAATCCCTTTGGGAAGCTAATATGGATATACTTGATCCTAATGTTCCACTTAAGCTAAATGATCCACCTTGGAAAATATATGCCAGAAATGCAGGGCAGCCGCCGCATTATATCGGCGAACATGCAGAACTTAAAAACTGCAGCATCTCTGAAGGCTGTATGATTTATGGCAAGGTCGATCACAGCATTATTTTTCCTTCTGTTACCATTGGCAATAATGCGATTGTCAGCAACTCAATAATCATGCCAAATGTGTCTATAGGAGAAGGGGCTGTTATTGAATACGCTATCATTGGCGAAAACGCCATCATTGAGCAAGGCGCGACAGTTGGTTGCATCAACACTGCTAAGCTTTCCGGTGAGCATAGAGAGATTACAGTTATCGGTCAGGATATTAGGATAGGGGCAAAGAATAGTATTCCTGCAGGAGAAATGGTAGAGTTTAGCCTACCCGGAAAGGAGCCTTTGCGATGAATGTTTTAGGAATTATTTTTTCCTACGCTGAGAGAGATAATCTGCGTGAACTCACTAAACCTAGGACCCTCGCTTCGCTACCGATTGGCGGGAAATATAGGATGATAGATTTTATTTTGTCTAATTTTGTCAATTCAAACATTTTCGATGTCTCTATTATCACAAAGAATAATTATCATTCTTTAATTGACCATGTTGGTTCGGGAAAAGAATGGGATCTGACCAGGAAAATCGGAGGATTACGCGTATTGACGCCATTTGCAAGCCCAGATGCTAAAGGAAACGGCATTTACAATTCGCGGGTTGAAGCACTTTCCTACAATATGAATTCCATTAAAAGATCCAGGGCTGAATATGTTATTATGACCAATTGCAGCACCATCTACAATATTGATTTTGAGGAATTACTCAGATTTCATGTTGACCGTCGAGCAGACATTACAGCAGTTTATACAAATAATATTCAAGATCCCTCACTCCTAGCCTATGACGCGCCATTCTATCATGTTAACGATTCGGGTAGAATAGAAGACGTGCGTTTGTTTTCTGAAGAAAATGGAAGACGCATAGATGACTATAGATCTGCAAACGGGGAAAATGAGCCAATAAATAAAAGCTGCGGTTTGGGCGTATTTGTCATTAGAAAATCACTGCTCGATTCTTTAATAGCAGATGCAATGGCCTATGGCCGCTTAGATTTTTATAGAGATATCCTTCAAAGATTAGCAGGTTCCTTGAATATTCAAGGCTATGAGTATCAAAAATATTTCATGGGTATTGACTCAATCAGCAGTTACATGCGTGCAAACTTAAAGCTTCTGGATGTGGAGATTAGAAACAAAGTCTTTGAAAATGTTGTTTATACAAAAGTTAAAGACAGCGTTCCAGCGGAGTATGTTTCGGGGTGCGTAGTTAAAAATTCAATCATTTCAGATGGATGTAGGATTGAAGGCACGATTGAAAATTGCGTATTGTCAAGAGGCGTCAAGATTGCAAAGGATTCAATTGTTCGTAATTCAGTGATTATGCAAAACACGACCATTATGGAAAACGTCAATCTGAACTACGTCATCTTGGATAAAGATGTGATTGTAAGGGAAAATAGAAAACTTTCAGGACACGAGACATTCCCTGTGGTTATCGAAAAAGCAACGATTGTTTAGTTCCACAATCAGATATTAAGGGGGAAAAATGCAAATACTTTTTGTTAGTACAGAGGCTGAGCCTTTTGCTAAAAGCGGGGGACTTGGAGATGTTGTCGGTTCCTTGCCAAAGGAACTCATAAAGCAAGGTGCCGACGTCAGGGTTGTACTGCCGCTTTACCAGTCTATTAAGCAAAAATATCAGGACCAATTGCAGTTCCTATACGAGTATAACGTTGATTTAGCATGGAGAAATCTCTATTGTGGCCTTTATCAGATAGATTATGAGGGTATCGTCTATTATTTTCTGGATAATGAAAACTACTTTGGACGAGAATCTTATTATGGCTATTTTGATGATGGGGAACGCTTCGCTTTTTATTCAAAAGCTGTCTTATTGATGCTAAAAAAGCTGGACTGGCTACCCAAAGTTTTGCACTGCAATGAATGGCAAACGTCCTTGGTGCCAATTTATCTTAAAAGCGAATTGATATCGGATATTTTTTATAATGATATGCGCACAGTTTTTACGATTCACAATGTTGAGTATCAAGGACTATTTGATAGCGGCGTTGTTCAGGATTTGTTCGGCATTTCCCAGAGCCATTTTGCTCTTATCGAATACAATGGCATCATCAATTTATTGAAAGGCGCAATTGTTTGCTGTGATAAGCTGACAACTGTCAGTCCGACCTACGCAAAAGAGCTGCAGGATCCTTACTTCTCTCACAAATTAGACCCTGTTATTAGCCAGTATGCTTATAAGTTCGTAGGCATAATCAATGGAATAGATCAGGAAAAATATAATCCCGAGACAGACCCTTTGCTATTTTTAAATTATACGCCAAGAGCGATCAAAAGAAAAAGTGCGAATAAAATTAAGCTTCAAGACAGGATGGGGCTAATACAGGACCCGAAGATACCTTTAGTTGGCATGATAGGAAGACTTGTAGCGCATAAAGGCATAGACCTCATTGCACAAGATTTTGACGCACTATTATTGGAACAGGTTCAGATTATTATTCTCGGAACTGGAGATGAAGCTTATCAGGATTTCTTCTTAAAAAAGGCACAGGATTATCCTGGTAGGGTTGCAGTTTCAATCCATTTTTCTCCTGAATTGGCCAATAAAATTTATGCAGGGTCTGATTTTTTTCTTATGCCATCAAAAAGTGAGCCTTGCGGTATTGCGCAGATGATTTCACTCAGATATGGTACCATTCCCATAGTTCGAGAAACGGGAGGACTTAGGGACAGCATACAGGCATTCAACCCCAATACCCAAAAGGGAAACGGCGTTACTTTCGTTCATTATGAGAAGGAGGAGTTGCTGTATGCAATTAATAGGGGTCTCGAATTATACAAAGATCCGAAGAATTGGAGAAAGTTGGTTGCTAATGCCTTTAAATCGGATTTTTCCTGGAAGAAATCAGCTAATGACTACATGAATCTTTATCAATCTTTGCGATAAAATGCCGATAGCATTACTATCATAGTTAAAATCGAATTATTAGGAGTATGAGTATGGAACTGGATTATACATCAAAAGACATTTCTGAATTAATATCCGGAAAATTATTACGCTATTTTGGCCGGGAGCCTGGAAAGGCAAGTAAACAACAACTCTACAAGGCGACATGCATGGTTATGCGCGACATTTTGTCAGTGTACTGGCTTAAAAATCACGATTTGGTACATGCTCATAAAAAGAAACAGGTCTATTACTTGTCGATGGAGTTTCTGCCGGGAACGTCGCTCAAAAATAACATTTTCAATTTCCAACTTGAAGAGACATTTGAGGATGCTCTTTTAAATTTCGGACAAAAAATTGGAGATTTATACGCGCTTGATCCTGATGCAGGACTTGGCAATGGCGGATTAGGCCGTCTTGCATCCTGCTATTTGGACGCAATAGCTGCAACTGGTATGGCTGGTCATGGCATGTCTATATGCTATGAATATGGCATATTCAAGCAAAAAATAGTTAATGGCATCCAGATTGAAGAGCCAGATGACTGGCTTGACATGGGTGACGTCTGGCTTCTTGAAAAGGAAGATGAAACGGAACGCGTTCACTTTGGTGGGAAGCTCCTGGAAACTTGGGAAGATTGCAAGATTAGAATCAGCCATGTTGATTATACTACGGTTTTGGCGGTGCCTTATGATTTTCACGTTTCGGGCTTTGGCAGTGAAGTTGTGAACTCTTTAAGACTTTACAAATCCTCATCCCCTGTTAGCATAGATATGAATTTATTTGCCCAGGGGAAATACCTTAAGTCAATGGAACAAAAGCACCTAGCGGAGATTATTTCGAAAGTGCTTTATCCGGAAGATGCCCATGCAGAAGGCAAGACCCTAAGAATGTCACAACAGTATTTCTTTATTTCCGCTGGAATGCAAAGTATTACCAGAAGACATATGCTACAATTTGGAACTTTAGATAACTTCCATGAAAAGGTTGCTGTCCATATTAACGATACCCATCCGACAATGGCAATTCCTGAACTGATGCGTATCTTTGTTGACGACTATCGCTATGAATGGGATCAGGCTTGGGAGATTGTCAAAAAAACAATTTCTTATACAAACCATACCATCATGCCCGAGGCGCTGGAGAAATGGCCAGAAAATCTTTTCAAAGACTTGCTCCCTAGAATACACTCCATCATTGTCGAGATAGATCGCAGACTTAATATTATTCTCCTTGAAGCTTTTCCAGATGCTCAGGATCTTAGAAATCAGATGGCAATCGTGCATGATGGACAACTGCACATGGCCAATCTTTGCGTGGCAACGGCCCATACGGTTAATGGGGTTTCAGCATTGCACAGTCAAATCATAAAAGAGGATTTATTTAACGGTTACTATAGACTAATGCCCAACAAATTTACGAATGTTACGAACGGTATTGCCTATCGTAGATGGCTTTGTCAGGCAAATCCGAAATTGAGCCATATGATTGAAGACCTTTGTGGACCCGGATTTAAATATCAAGCCTTGGAACTTGAAAAGCTATTATCATTCAAAGATGACAAGCAGACCCTGGCAAAACTTGAAAGAATTAAAAAAGAAAATAAAGAGAGATTGGCTAGCTATATCAAGGCATCTAACGATATTATAGTAGATCCCAATTCAATCTTTGATGTTCAAGTCAAAAGACTTCACGAATACAAAAGGCAATTGCTGAATTTAATGCATATTATGCATTTATATCTTCAAATCAGAGAAAATCCGAATATGATGATTTCACCTAGAACCTTTATTTTTGGGGCTAAAGCTGCTGCTGGCTATTATATGGCAAAGCAGATCATCAGCCTTGCCTATCATTTATCGGTGCAAATCGACAAGGATCCTATCGTTAGAGACCAAATTAAGATCGTTTTTTTAGAAAATTATTCGGTATCACTTTCAGAAATAATCATGCCTTCTGCGGACGTTTCGGAACAGATCTCACTTGCCGGCAAGGAAGCTTCAGGTACAGGCAATATGAAGCTAATGATTAACGGTGCAATCACGCTTGGCACTATGGATGGCGCAAATGTAGAAATATTTGATGCTGTGGGAGAAAATAATATCTTCATTTTTGGTCTGCGCGCTTTCGAAGTTGAAAACCTGGAAAAGCAAGGGGGTTATGACCCGAGATTTTATATTGAAAATAGTCCGGCAATAAGAGGCATTATAGAATTTATGAAACAGGGGATTAATGGAATCTTATTTACCGATATCATCAATACGCTCACAGCTGCAAATAGTGGTTCGGCAGGCCATTACTACATTCTAGCAGACTTCGAAGCCTATAGACTTGCTCAAAGTGATATTAGCAATGCATGGCTAGATAGAGAAAGATGGAACAGGATGTCTCTAGTAAATATTGCTAAGGCGGGTATTTTTTCTGCTGATCGCAGCGTTAGGGATTATGCAGATAGAATATGGGGAATTAAGCCCCTAAAGGGATAATAAGGTAATGGAATGTCTATATAATTCAAAAGAAAAGTATTTTAAAAATCCATTCGGCGCAGTGACATTAGGGACGACTGTCATTTTTAAAGCGGGCGTAGATAGACGACTTTTGATTGATGAAATATACCTACGCCTACGTTGCGAAGGCGGCATCGATTTCGATATTAAAGGAAGCTGGGTCGAACTTAAGCTTGGTTATGATATGTATCACTTTGACTTTACATCTTCACAAATAGGGCTTTATTCCTATTTCTTTGAAGCGCATTTTCATGATGACGGCTGGGATTCCAGTAAAATATATCAACTATCGGTTTATGATAAAGCATATCAAACTCCGGATTGGCTTAAGCAAGGTCTGATGTATCAGGTTTTCCCAGACCGTTTTTGCAGAAGCGCTAGTTATAATCCTCCAGCACTTCTAAAAGACTATTTCTATAGGAAAGACTGGGGCGCATTACCAAACTATAAACAAGATGCTAAAGGTGTCATTCAGAACAACGACTTTTTTGGTGGAAATATTTTAGGAATCATCGAGAAATTACCTTATCTTATGAGTATTGGTGTAACTGTAATTTATCTTAATCCTATCGTTGAAGCTTTTTCTAACCATAGATATGATACTGGTGATTTTAAGAAAGTGGATCCTTTGCTGGGCACTCTAGATGATTTTAAGGATTTATGCTCAAAATGCGATCAGTATGGTATCCGGATTATCTTGGATGGGGTATTCAATCATACCGGCAGTGACAGTATATACTTTAATAAAGCAGGTACATATCCCGGCCTTGGCGCTTATCAAAGCAAGGATTCTCCTTATTATAGCTGGTATCACTTTACCGAATTTCCAGACAAATATGAGGCGTGGTGGGGTATAGCCACACTGCCTCAAGTAAAGGAACGAGAGGATTCCTATATAGATTACATTTTAAGAAATGAAAACTCAGTGGTGAAATTCTGGATGAGAGCAGGCGCTTCGGGTTTCAGGCTGGACGTTGCCGATGAACTGCCTTCGGAGTTTATTAAGGAGCTTCGTAAGACAGTTAAAAAGATGAATCCAAATGCTGGCATCATTGGTGAAGTTTGGGAAAATGCCTCCAATAAGATCAGCTATGGGGAACGTAGGAAATATTTTTTAGGGGAAGAGCTGGATAGTGTTATGAACTATCCAGTAAAGGATGCGTTAATTCGTTTTGTTAGCCAAGGGAAAAAAGCGGAAGAGTTGGCATTAATTATTGAGGAACTTTGGGAGGACTACCCGTGGCCTGCCTTCAACAGTCTCATGAATTCACTTGGGACTCATGATACGGCAAGAATCCTAACAGTTCTCGGAAACCCCGAGGGACTTGTTAAATATAACAGAGATGAAAAAGCAACCTTAAATTTATCAAAAGAACAGCTAGAGCAAGCGAAGATCAGACTTTTCAACTTACTGATCATTTGGGCGTTTCTGCCGGGCATACCCTGTATCTACTACGGCGATGAAATCGGTATGCAGGGAGCCGAAGACCCCTTTAACAGAGGTTGCTTTGATGAGAACCACGCAGATTTTGATATTTTGAGCTATTATAAAAAAGTCCTGTCTTTCAGGTGCTTAGTCAACGACATAAATTTATTTGATTACAGACCGGAATTAGCGAAAAACAGTCTTTTTGTTTTCAGTAGGCATAAAGGGGGAAAATCACTATATGTGGCCGTGAATTCTGGGGATAGTCTAGAGACCTTCGATTTGAAACCCGAAATCACATTATCGCAAGAGTTGCTTTTTATAAATGGGGATGTAACTATCAGCCCAAATGGCTTCTGTCTGGTAGGCGCGAGATCAGGTTTTGTGATCTGTCTATAAGACTGAGGCTGGTTCAAAAAATAAAAAACCTGCATGGATGCAGGTTTTGAGTGGTATTTTAAACGGCTTTACTGACTTTGTTGCTGGTTCTAAGGCATCTTGTACAAATCTTTTTTCTTGACACAGTGCCATCGACACTGATAACGGCAGTCTGGATATTCGCATTCCATTTTCTTCTGGTGTGTCTGTTGGAATGGCTGACATTATTGCCAGAAACCTGACCTTTGCCACATATTTCACACTTTTTTGACATTTGCTGCACCTCCTTATTTGTAATGCATCCGCACATTTTTCGTATTGAACAAGCGTTATTATAACACACTAAATCTGCTGTGTAAAATAAAATGTTTAAATATTAGTAAAAAAAATATATAATGACAGATATGATTCTCAAAGAGAAAGGAGCGTGACTTGATTGTACTATAAATTTCAGTCTGACTTAGGATTAATCATGGTAAAGGATTCCGTTATAAAAAGAATCGTGATAGAGAGCATCGCATTAATGAACGGTAAAGTCAAGCTTGCCAATCACAAAGGTCAGGTTGCCGGAATTGTAGCAGGCATAGTAGGACTTGATGATACGAACCATATTATTGTATCAAGAAGCAATATAGGTCTTGATATCAAATTATACATTGTCATAAAATTCGGCACTAGTATCACGAAGATTACGGAACTTCTTATTGAGATTATTAGACAAAAGGTTCTTGAGAGCGCAGGAATTGAGGCGAGTAGCATCTCCATTGTGGTTTCAGGTATGCAGGCAAAGAAACTTGCGCGAAGAAATATCGAGGTAAAAGGCTAGAATGAAGGACTCTATTTGTAGCTTAAAAAGCAAAGTATCCAGCATCAAAGGGATTGGGCCTCAAAAGGCAGCCAAACTTAAAAAAATGGAGATAGTTACAATTGAGGATTTGTTGTCTCGTTTTCCTAGGGATTATGAAGATAGACGATGTCTCAAAAAAATAGCCGAACTGGTAGACGGAGAGATTGCCCTGCTGCGCTGTAGAGTCGACCTAATCGTCAAAAATAATTATCGCTATGGCAAGCAGAGAACTTTGCGTCTTCTGGCTTCGGACGGTTCTGGAACCATCGAAGTCCTTTTTTTTAATGCGGCTTATTTGGAAAGCACTATAATAAAAAACGGGATCTATTGTTTCTTTGGCAAAATATCGAAAAATGATGGTCGAATTCAGATCATACATCCTGATATGACAAAATGGGAGGACAACAGGTCTACTGGGATTATGCCATTATATAATCTGACACTAGGGATTAGCCAAAATGACATGAGAAAATGGATCCGTTCTGCACTAGATTTACTTTCATGCTGTTCAGACTATTTGCCGCAAGACACTTTGAGCCGTAACTGCTTATGCGATATAGAATATGCTCTGACAAATATCCATTTTCCTAAAGATCTTCAAAGATTGAAAGAGGCAAAATACAGACTTATATTTGAAGAATTGCTGGTTCTTCAAACAGGACTATTAATAATGAGAAGCAGACTAACTGAATCGGGAAATGGGATTGGTTTTTCAGAAAAAATAAGCATAGATCCATTTATTCATAGTTTGCCATATAAGCTAACTAAGGCGCAGGAGAGAGTTCTAGAAGACATTATTAAGGATATGGAAGCCTTAAAAGTCATGAACAGACTCATTCAAGGCGATGTTGGTTCAGGCAAGACTGTGCTTTCGGCAGCCGCTATCTATAAAGCCATTCGGTCAGGGTATCAGGCTGTTATGATGGCCCCTACTGAACTTCTTGCAAAGCAGCATTTTGAGACCATGACGGAGGGATTTAAAGCATTTGATTTCAAAGTTGGTTATCTCACGTCAAGCATTTCTGGCATTGCAAGGCGGGAGTTGCTTAAAAGCCTGGAAAATGGAGAGATCAACTTATTGATTGGAACTCATGCTTTGATACAGCCTACAGTCTGTTTTAAAAAACTTGGCTTGGTCATAACGGATGAGCAACATCGATTTGGCGTTGCCCAGCGACTTTTGCTAACAAAAAAAGGATCTAATCCGGATATCCTTATTATGACAGCAACACCAATTCCAAGAACTTTGGCGATCATATTATACGGAGATTTAGACATTTCAATATTAAATGAATTACCACCAGGCAGAAAAGCAATCATTACTAAGGTCATGGATCAGCGATTAAGGACTGCCGCTTATGCCCATCTAGAAGAAGAGATCAAGAAAGGTAGACAAGCTTATATTGTAGCCCCATTAATTGAAGATTCAGATCAACTCGAAAGCAAATCTGCCACTGCTTTATATGATGAATTAAAAGAGAAATTTCAGTCTATGCGACTGGCACTTTTGCATGGCGAACTCAAGCAGCAGGAAAAAGACGCCATAATGGCAAGATTTCATTCGGGTGAAATTGACGCATTGATCTCTACAGTGGTTATTGAGGTGGGCATTAATGTGCCCAATGCCACCTGCATGCTTATTGAGAATGCTGAGCGTTTTGGTCTCGCTCAGTTGCATCAGCTAAGAGGGAGAGTTGGGAGAGCTGAACATCAGTCAACTTGCTTTCTCATAACGGATTCAAAGACGAGTTTAGCTAGGCAAAGAACCCAAATTATGCAGGAAACCAATGACGGATTTATTATTGCTGAAAAGGATTTGGATTTGCGTGGACCTGGGGAATTCTTCGGGACAAAGCAACACGGTATACCGGAATTAAAAATAGCGAATTTGATTAAGCATATTAAAATATTAAACAGCGTCAAAATTGAAGCGCAAATGATTTTAAATCTAGACCCCAATCTGACCCGAGAAGAAAATGCAGGATTTAAAGAGCATATCGCTAAGATGTTCGAAAAGGTTTCGGAATTTACACTTTAAAACAAAAGATTGCATTTGTAAATAATAGGATATGTGATAGAATAATGCGTGAAAGGGGCGAAGCCTTTTGAGAATTATATCAGGTGAATTAAAAGGGAGAAGACTTTATTCTCCAAATGATAAAAGCATCAGACCCACATCAGACAAGGTCAAAGAATCGATCTTTAACATGGTTGCCGAATATACAGAGGACGCCGTTGTTGTAGATCTCTTCTGTGGTACTGGCAATATGGGGCTTGAAGCCATAAGCAGGGGAGCAAAGCGTGCTTATTTCATCGATAAGGCCAGAGAGAGTATTTTATTGACCAAAAAAAATATTGCTTACTGCAAAGTTGAAAATAAGGCTATTATTTTTGGTTCTGATTATGAGAGAGGTTTAACTGCGATCAAAGAGAAGGTCGATGTTGTTTTTCTAGATCCACCCTATAAAGCAGGATATTTAGAGGGATGCATAATGAAGATCGCTAAACTATCCTTGCTTGCCCAAGACGGCATTCTTGTCTGCGAACACGGTTATGATGTGAAGTTGCCAGATACAATTGATTCTATGGTAAAACTAAAAGAAAAAAGATATGGCAAGAGTGTGGTTGACATTTATTGTCAGAGCCAGGAGGAAAAATAACGATGAAAACTGCCTTATATGCGGGCTCCTTTGATCCTATTACCAATGGTCATTTAGACCTGATCAGCAGAGCGGCTAGACTCACGGATAAACTTATTGTATGTGTCACTCAGAATCAGTCGAAGAATGCACTTTTTACAGTTGAGGAAAGATTAGACATGCTCAAATCTGTGACATCGAACTATAAGAACGTTGAAGTGGATAGTTTCTCAGGTTTGCTTGCAAATTATGTGGCTAAAAATAACATTAATGCTGTGGTTAGAGGACTTAGGGCAAGCATGGATTTTGAGTATGAAATCCAAATGGCGCAGATGAATGCTAGGCTATACGATAAAATGGAAACCATTTTTTTAATGACACATCCAAACAATTCATTTGTCAGTTCGAGTATCGTTAAAGAGGTATTTAAGCTCGATGGTAATATATCAGGGCTTGTGCCAGATGAAGTGCTAAAATATATGAAAAACAAGTTCAATAAATAATTATTGAGGAGGGAATAAAAATGAAGGTTTTGGAACTCTTGGATGAATTGAAGGATATTATTGACACCAGCACAGGCTTTCCACTTACTGGCAAGGTGCTCATAGATGCAGAAGAGGTGCTTGAGATTGTAAACGAGATTAGGCTTGAGCTTCCTGCTGAGATTCAGCAAGCCCAATGGATTAAAGACGAAAGGCAACGCATTTTAGACGAAGCTAAAAAAGAGTATGACAATGTTTTAAAAGAAGCCAGATTACAGGCGGAAGCTTTGATTGAAAATGATGATATTATGCTTAAGTCAAAGGCCAGAGCGGATGAAATCCTGAGACTCGCTGAAGCGACTTCCAAAAATCTAAAAATGGGAACTTTTGATTACATCGACAGTATTTTGTTTAATTTTCAAGAAAAGATGGATAAATTGAATTCTGTCTATTTTGAAGAGATGTTCGGCAATCTTCAGAGAACATTTGATCAGGTAAACGGCACATTATCGGCTAATCGTAACGAAGTTAAAGAGCTGATCTATAAAACACAGAATGAAAATGGCAACGATTAGATTGAATATAGAAAGAGCTTTAATAGGCTCTTTTTAAATTGGAGGGCATATGAACATTGTCGGCATAATTGCTGAATACAATCCATTCCACAATGGACATGAGTATCATCTGAAGGAGTCTCTTGAAAAGGCATCCACAGAATATAGCGTAGCAGTGATGAGCGGAAATTTTTTACAAAGGGGTGAGCCAGCCCTCTATGATAAGTGGACAAGAGCTGAAATCGCAGTTAAAAATGGCGTCGATCTGGTCATAGAAATCCCAGTTGCTTTTGCTTGCAACAGCGCTGAATATTTTGCCAAAGGAGCTGTAGGCGTTTTAAATGGACTTGGGTGTATCACTCATTTGTCTTTTGGCAGTGAAAATGGCGATATTTCTAGGCTTATTGATGCAGCTTCAATACTTGCAATAGAAAACCCTAAGCTAGGGCAATTTATAAAAGAAGAAATGGGAAAAGGACTAAGTTTTCCTAAGGCGAGATATGAAGGACTTAGAAGATACGCTGGAGACCAAATATCGGAAGCCATTAAGGGTTCAAACAACATTCTCGCAGTTGAGTACCTCAAACAATGCATCAAAACAAAAAGCCTAATGACGCCAATCACTATAAAGCGCTTTGGCTCTGACTATGATGAAAAAAACTGGATTGGCTCCATTGCTAGCGCTACAGCAATAAGGCAAAAGATGCTGATTGAAAACCTTGGCCTAGATAGCATTGCGGAGGTGATCTCTTCAATTACCCTAGAAGCCATCAAAGGTAAGCCGGATATTAATCCCATAAGTTTTGAAGATTTTTATGAATTGATTATGTATGAAACCCTAACGCATTCATCGGAACTTAATAATATATTCTCTGCCTCGGAAGGACTTGAAAATCGCGTATTGGCCTATGCAAAAAAATCTGATTCCGTTGAGGCATTAATCAGAGGCATCAAGACAAAACGCTATACCGAGACGCACATTCAGAGGTTGCTGATTCACTTATTGCTTCATCTGACTAAAGATAAAATGAAAACATTTGCTGACAGTAGGAATTGTTTATATGCAAGAGTGCTTGCGCTCAATGGTAAAGGAGCAAAAATTCTATCGCACATTAAAGAGGAAGAGTGTGCACGAATTCCAATAATAACAAATATTAACAAGGAGATGGCTGATTTGCCGGATGTCAAAGAGCTTCTGGACTTTGATATTATGGCGTCAGACGTCTACAATTTGGTAGCAAATCGTAAAATCTATAAAAATTCAGACCACGTTCAAAAATTATACTTTAAAGATTTAGCCTAGAACAAGGGCTAATAATAAAGACCTAGAATAAATATGAAATAATGATTGATAATTTTTTGATTTAACATATAATTTATAATGGTATTAATATAAAAGAGGAGGCTACAAACAATGAAAGTATTGGTAATTAACTGCGGAAGCTCATCATTAAAATATCAAGTCCTTGATATGAAAAATGAAAGTGTCCTCGTAATAGGGTTAATTGAAAGAATTGGGATCGAAGGCTCTGTATTAAAACAGGAGCGAAATGGATGTGACAAATATATACTTGAAACACCAATGAAAACCCACAAAGAGGCAATAGGTCATGTTCTTAAAACAATCATTGATCCAGTGAATGGCGTATTGAATAGCATGGATGAAATCGCAGCTGTCGGTCACCGTGTTGTGCATGCGGGAGAAAAATACAGTGGATCGGTGCTGATTAATGAAGACGTCATGGCTGCTTTGGATGAATGCACAGAACTGGCACCACTGCATAATCCGCCAAACATATTAGGGATACGCGCGTGTCAAGAACTTATGCCAAACACACCCATGGTTGGTGTATTTGACACCGCCTTTCACCAGACTATGCCAAAAGAAGCTTATATCTATGCCATTCCGTACGAATATTATGAAAAATATGGCGTTAGAAGATATGGTTTCCATGGAACCAGTCATAGATTTGTCTCTGAGCGAGCTGCCCTTCTTTTAGGCAAATCTGTTCAGGATACAAAGGTCATTACCTGTCATTTGGGGAATGGGGCCAGCGTGGCCGCAATTGATGGCGGTAAATGTATGGATACCAGCATGGGATTTACACCGCTAGAAGGGCTCGTCATGGGCACAAGGTCCGGGGATATTGACCCTGCTATCATATCCTTCATAAAAGAAAAGGAAGGCCTAACGGTTAATGAAGTGACCAATATACTGAACAAAAAATCTGGAGTGCTCGGCATTTCAGGGATCAGCAGTGATTTTAGAGACATAGAAGATGCCGCAAAAGGTGGAAATGAGAGAGCGCAATTAGCTTTGGACGTTTTTGCGCTTAAGGTTAAATCTTACATCGGTGCGTACTTGGCTGAACTGAATGGCGCCGATGCCATTGTATTTACAGCTGGTGTAGGAGAAAATGGCATTGAAGCCAGAATGAGTATTTGTAGCAATCTTGAGCATATCGGCATTAAAATGGACGCTGTCAGAAACAAAGTGAGAGGAAAGGAAACAGAAATTAGTGCAGAAGATTCTGCGATCAAAGTTTTCCTTATTCCAACCAATGAAGAGCTTGTTATTGCTAGAGATACCGTTGAAATCGTGGGGAAATCGTAAGCAAACTTAAGTAAAAAAATATTGACAAAGATTATACTCTGCAATATAATGAAGTTCGTTAGTTTTATGATGCAAGGAGGTGTTTTAGAATGGCAGTACCAAAGAGGAAAATATCAAAAGCGAGAAGAGATAAAAGAAGAGCCCCAAACATGAAAAAGACATTACCAGGGTTGTCCATATGTCCGCAATGTCATGAGCCTAAGCTTGCACATAGGGTGTGCCCAAATTGCAATTACTATGACGGCAGGGAAGTTATCGCTTCAGAAGCGTAGGATAGTATCAAAAAAGAAGCTGCAAGGCAGCTTCTTTTTTAGTGTTTAAAGGTAAGGTATTGAACAACCGTGTTTAGTGCGACTATTTTCGCAAGTCATCTAGAAGCAGGGTTTTAGATCTTGTTTTGTCATCCTTTTGTTTAATGATTTTTGCTGGGGCTCCTGCTACAACGCAGTTTGCCGGAACATCTTCAGTCACTACGGATCCTGCTGCCACCACAGAATCAGCGCCAATATGAACGCCTTCAAGAATTACGGCGTTGGCACCAATCAACACACCATCTTCAACAATTACGGGTGTTGCGCTTGGAGGCTCTAAAACACCCGCTACGACGGCTCCGGCACCTACATGAACCCTTTTGCCAATAGTTGCTCTTGCTCCTAAAACCGCATTCATATCAATCATAGAGCCATCACCGATGGATGCGCCTATATTAATCACCGCACCCATCATAATCACGGCCTGCTTACCAATTGTTACACCGTCACGGACGATAGCGCCAGGCTCAATTCTAGCTTCTATTTCCTTAAGATTAAGCATTGGGATTGCAGAATTACGTCTGTCATTTTCCATATGATAATCGTGGATTAATTTTGAATTATTTTCCAGCAGTAGTTTGACCTCAACATAATCACCAATAAGTATCCAGAAATTCCCTTGACCAAAAACCTGAATACCATCAGCTTCAATTCCTTCAAGATTACCCTGGATATAGACTTTAACGGGAGTCTGCTTTTTTGCTTCTTTAATATATTTTGCAATTTCATAAGGATCGGTTAAATCAAATAGGGTGCTCATCTTGAATCATGTTCCTTTCAGTTATACTAGATCTTTCCTTTTCAGTTAGACTAGATCTTTCATAGAATAGAGGCCTTTCTCTTTAGTTGATAGAAATTTAGTGGCTTTGATGGCCCCCCTTGCAAATATTTCTTTAGAGAGAGCGGTATGTGTAATCTCAATGATTTCATCCGGGCCAGCAAAGAGTATGGTGTGCTCTCCGGGTATAGTACCCCCTCTAATTGAATGAATGCCAAGATCTGTCATTTTGCAGTCATCAGATTTGCTGTGCCTGCCATAGATGAATTCTTTTTTAACCATACAGGCGTTATTTATGGATTCGGCTAATAGAAGGGCGGTTCCACTGGGGGAATCAGTCTTTTTGTTATGGTGCTTTTCTATAATTTCCATGTTGAAATCTTTTTCAAGAGTTGGAACCAATCCTCTTAGAACTTTATCAATCACATTGATACCAACTGACATATTGGCTGAGTGAAATATTGGAATTTCGTTTGAAGCATCTTTAATTAGAAACAGTTCATTGTCGCCAAGACCAGTTGTGGCTATGATTACTGGTGTTTTTGATGCAACGCAATATTCAAGAAGGTCGGCAATGGCTGAGTAATGAGAAAAATCAATAATAACATCTGCCTTATGCCTACAATCTGAAGGGGCACTATAAATCTTAAAAGGACTAGGTGTATCGCTATTTTTATCAATGCCTGCAATAACCTCAAGCTCATTATCATAGGAAATCAGTTGTCGTAAAACCTTACCCATCTTTCCATTACATCCATGCAAAATAATTTGTATCAAAGTCATTACCTCCTATATAAGGCCATAGGCTCTAAGTTCTTTAGAGATTAGTTCTAGCGAAGTCTTTTCTGGTGGGCATAAGGGCAGTCTATATTCAAGATTAATTTTGCCCATTAAATAGAGAGCTGCTTTAACCGGAATGGGGTTGACTTCAACAAACAAGGAGTCTATCAATGGCTTCATGCTAAGCTGGAGGCTGCATGCACCCTTAATATCGCCAGTCATGAAACGTGCAACCATATCATGGGTATCTCTAGGCGCAATATTGGCAACTGTTGAAATAACGCCGCGTCCACCCAATGACAAAAGAGGGACTACCATGTCATCATTTCCTGAATAGATACTGAAATCCTTGGGAACTAACCTTGCTATTTCTGCAACCTGCGAAATGCTCCCACTAGCTTCTTTTATACCGATGATATTTTTATGCTTAGCCAGTTCGGCGACAGTATCGGGAGCGATATTGACGCCGGTTCTTGAGGCGACAGAGTAGATGATCATTGGAATACTGACATTGTCTGCAATGGCTGTGTAATGCTGAATGAGTCCCTTTTGTGTACACTTGTTATAATATGGGGTCACGTGTAATAGACCATCAACCCCTGTTTTTTCTAATCCAATATTTAAATTGATACCGTGGTGGGTGTCGTTACTACCACCTCCAGCGATGACGGGCACACGCTTGGCAACCTTTTTAACAGTAAAGGCTACAGTTTCAATTTGTTCTTCGTCGGAAAGCGTAGAAGCTTCTCCAGTGGTTCCACAGATAATAATGGCATCGGAGCCTTCTTGTATTTGCCAGTCAATCAATTGTCCGAGCTTTTCAAAATCAACTCCTCTATTCTTGAAGGGTGTTACTATTGCAACACCTGAGCCGGTAAATAATGCCATGGTGATACTCCTTTCACTTAAATCAGCAATTCTGCGATTTGAACAGCATTGGTGGCAGCGCCTTTTCGAATATTATCAGCGACAACCCATAAATTAAGGCCATTTTCAAGGCTGAAGTCTCTTCTGATTCTACCTACAAAGACTTCATTTTTTCCTGCGCACTCTCTGGCGAGAGGGTAGATGCTGTTTCGGGGATCATCTTGAACCACAAGTCCTGGAGCATTTTTAAGAATTTCAAATACTTCATCCAAGTCAAAGGCGTTTTCGAATTCGATATTTATTGACTCGCTATGACAAGAAAAAACGGGTACTCGTACTGTGGTAGCTGTTATTTTAATCGAGGGATCCCCCATAATTTTAAGGGTCTCATCGACCATTTTCATTTCTTCTTTAGTATAACCATTCTCTAAAAATACATCAATTTGTGGTAGGCAATTGCCCGCAATTGGATGTGGATAAGCGATTGAAATATCATTGCCCTTTAAACCTTCTTCCAGATCCTTAATGCCCTTCACCCCTGAGCCTGATACTGCCTGATATGTGGAATAAACAATTCGCTTGATTTTATAACGATCATGAAGGGGTTTTAAAGCGACCACCGCTTGAATTGTAGAACAATTAGGATTTGCAATAATTCCTTTGTGCCATGTTATGTCTTTAGGATTTACCTCGGGAACGACAAGAGGCACAGATTGATCCATGCGCCAGGCACTGCTGTTGTCGACCACTACACAGCCTTTTGCTGCTGCTAATGATGCATATTTTAAACTTATTGAGCCGCCGGCGGAAAATAGAGCAATATCAATTGGCTTATCAAATGATTTCTCCGAAAGCTCCTCAACAATATATGACTTGCCTTTAAAAAGTATTGTCTGGCCAGCTGACTTGGCAGAAGCCATGAGATAAAGGTTTTCAAACGGGAAAATACGCTCCTCTAATACCTTTAGGAAGGTACTGCCAACAAGGCCCGTAGCTCCAACTATTGCGAGATTTGGTTTTTTCATTTATTTATCCTCCAAATGCATTTATTATTGTTGCAGTAAATTGATTTCATCCACAATGGCATATCATATTTATGGGTTTATTATATCGTATTTTAAGCCGGTTGGTAAGGTGATTTGTGAAAAAAGTGAACCAATATAATCTTGCCACTATATAATTAGTAGAAATAATAACAGAATATTTTTTCAGTGTCAAACAGAATTAGTGCCGAAAAGCTATGCTAATATGATATAATAATTTAATTATAATTCAACTTAATAAGTAACGCGCAGTTCTATTTTATGTCCGCAATCGCGTTAAACAAGAAAGGAAATATCCAATGACATTTTTCGAAGCTATAATACTAGGTTTTGTACAAGGATTGGCAGAATTTCTTCCGATCAGCAGTTCTGGTCATCTTGCAGTTCTTCAGTATATTTTTGGCATTAAAGGAGGCGATGTTCTATTATTCGCCGTGCTTCTTCATTTCGGTACGCTTCTATCGATTTTCGCGGTATATTATTTGGATATATGGATGCTGCTTAAAGAATTGATTTCTGTGTTCAAGGATGTGCTTTCAGGCAAAGGACTCCAGCCTAATAAAAACGCTTATCGTAAGCTTGGACTCATGATTATCATGGCCTCAATACCTACCGCATTTTTTGGAATACTATTTAAAGATGCATTTGGCGCTATGTACAATTCCTTATTAACCATCGGAATTGGGTTTATACTAACCGGAACTCTCTTATTCGTAGCCGAAAAATTAGGAAAAGGTATTAAGGGAACGAATGAGATGACTTTTCGGGATGCCTTTATAGTTGGACTTTTTCAGTCAGTGGCTATAGCGCCAGGTATTTCGAGATCTGGTTCTACAATCGTGGGAGGATTATTCACTGGGGCAACGCGTGAGCTAGCAGTTCGATTCGCTTTTTTGATTTCAATACCATCCGTATTAGGAGCATTAGCGATAGAAGCACCCGATGTCTTTTCCAATGGATTGAACCAGGCTTCATGGCTTCCTGTAGCGACAGGTGTTATTATAGCTGCAGTTACGGGATTTATTGCAATTAAGACCATGATTAAAGTTGTTTCAAATAAAAAGCTTCATTATTTCTCCTATTATACTTGGATTCTTGGCGCAGCCGTCATTGCCTATACACTTATTAAATAAACATTCGAAATGGAGAGAAATTATGGCATCGAAAAGAAGGGGAAGGCCTCCGGGTTCTACCAATAAAAAGAGGACTGATTCTAAGAAGATTTCCGAACAGCCATTAAAACCTAAGGTTAGTGCCAGACTCAAGGATGAGATTTGGGCGATTGTTATATTGGCACTTGGCGCTTTTTTGGCCATATCTTTACAAACTGAAGCCGCTGGTCAATTTGGTCTTGCCTTGGCTTTGCTCATGCAGGGCAGTTTTGGTTTAGTTGCCTATATTCTGCCTTATTATCTTATAGTTTATGGCTTTTTACTTTTTGTCAAAAGAACAACCCACATTACTGGGAGATCAACCTTTTTTCTACTTTTGATCTTTATCTGTATAACAATTCTCAACTCTTCGAGATACTTGAACGGGGATATGGATCTTAGTTTTTCAATGCAAATGATGCGGGATACTTTTGACAGTGGCACAAAACTTACAAACGGTGGGCTTTTAGGTATGCTTCTTGGATCGCTTTTGATTAAGATTGTGGGCATGACTGGGCTATTCATTTTTTGCACCCTACTGATTTTGATTTCCGTTCTTTTGGTTATCAATACGCCGGTATCTCAATTCTTTGACAAATGGAAGGAAAAAAGACTTGCAACTGCCCTGACAAATGAGGACAAAAAGGCGGAGATAATTAATGACAATATCCGAAAGGATGCTGAGGATAGAGATTTATCAGGAGCACTCAATATTGTAGGGGCTCAATCCGGACAGTATGATCGTAAAGGGAGCATCTCGGATAAACAGATGAAAATCATGGATTATATGAAAGATGACCAGTTATTCGATAAAAAAGAGACGGAAAACTCGAAGTTTGAAGACTATAAGGAAACCTTGCTTGAGAATAAGAATGAGACACTAAAAACTATTACTAAAACTGTTCCGATCACGGACGTGAAAGTAAATTTAGACAATGCCGCCTCTGAGTTTAGACTTCCTCCGATTGACTTGCTTACAAAAATAAAGACCGATGGACAAATCAATGAATCCGTAAACTTAAAAGCTAAAGCGGCTACACTTGAAACCACTTTGCAAAATTTTGGCGTCAATGCTAGAGTTGTTCAAGTAACAAAAGGTCCGGCGGTTACAAGATATGAAATTCAGCCAAACGTTGGAGTCAAAGTGAGCAGTATTGTGAGACTAGCTGATGACATCGCCTTGAATCTGGAAGCGAAGAGTATCAGAATAGAAGCGCCAATACCTGGAAAAGCTGCGGTTGGCATCGAAGTTGAGAATGAGCGTGTGAATCTGGTGACTATTAGAGAAATGTGCGAATCAACGGAGTATAACAATGCAAAATCTAAGATTAGCTTTGTCGTAGGAAAAGATATTTCGGGCAATGCTATTATATCAAATCTCAAAGAGATGCCACATTTGCTGATCGCGGGTTCTACGGGTTCGGGGAAAAGCGTTTGTATTAATAGCATTATTGTCAGCATGCTTTACAAGGCAAAACCAGATGAAGTCAGGTTTCTGCTCATTGATCCAAAAGTAGTTGAGCTTAATAATTATAATGGTATACCGCATTTATTAATCCCTGTGGTAACAGACCCGAGCAAAGCCTCGGCGGCGCTTAATTGGGCGGTACAGGAAATGACGGGACGCTATAAAAGGTTTGCAGAAGTTGGCGTAAGGGATTTAGAGACATTTAATGATAAAATGAGGCAGGATAAATCAAGCCCATTACCGCAAATTGTCATTATTATTGATGAGCTTGCTGATTTGATGATGGTTGCTCCGGCGCAGGTTGAAGAATCCATATGCAGACTTGCTCAAATGGCGCGGGCTGCCGGAATGCATCTTATAGTAGCCACACAAAGACCTTCGGTAGATGTCATTACAGGCGTCATCAAAGCCAATATCCCCTCAAGAATCGCTTTCGCCGTATCATCGCAGTTCGACTCGAGAACCATTCTTGATATGGCTGGGGCAGAGAGATTGGTTGGAAAAGGTGACATGCTTTTCAATCCGCTCGGTATGTCAAAACCCATCCGAGTGCAGGGGGCTTTTATTTCAGATACCGAAGTGCATAACGTCATAAACTTTTTAAAAGAGCAGGTACCGAATCATGATTATTCCAGCGAAATCATTAACAGCATAGAAAAAGTTAAAACCGATGTCACTATGGATACGAGCGATGAACTTCTTAAAGATGCGATCGAAACAGTTGTTGCTACGGAGCAAACTTCAGTTTCCATGCTTCAGAGAAGATTTAGAATTGGTTATAATAGAGCAGCCAGGCTTATAGATATGATGGAAGAAAGAGGCATAGTCAGTCCGCCGGATGGCAGCAGACCCAGAAAAGTTCTGATTTCAAAAGATGAATTTGAAGAACTCGAAAGACTGGAAAAAATTGAAAAAGGAGAATAGTATGAAAATATATATAGAAACCCTTGGTTGTCCAAAAAATATTACGGACTCCGAGAGTGCGGCTGGCATTCTAGAAAAAGCTGGGCATACAATCATAGAAGACCCTGCCTCTGCAGACGTCATAATGGTTAATACCTGCGGATTTATCAATGATGCCAAAAAAGAATCCATTGATGCAATCCTTGATCTTTCAGTCAATAAAACTGAGGATAAATTGCTCATTGTCACTGGCTGTCTCGCCCAGCGATATAGTAAGGAGCTTTATAAAGAAATGCCCGAAGTAGATATCTTTATGGGTGTCAATGATTATCAAAACCTGCCCCAAATTATAGGGGAGCATGAAAAGGGCAAGCGGTACAAATACGATAGCAGCCATACTCAGAACTATCTGGAAATTCCTGAAAAGAAATTACTATCTGTTCCATACACGGCCTATTTGAAAATTGCTGAAGGCTGCGACAATAGTTGTTCTTATTGCGTCATTCCATCAATAAGAGGACCTTATAGAAGCAGAAGACGTGACGATATTATAAATGAAGCAAAAGAATTGGTGGAAAATGGCTGCAAAGAACTTGTCCTAGTCGCCCAAGATGTAACGGCTTATGGTATAGATCTTTACGGAGGCTATGTTTTACCGAGCTTACTTGAAGAGTTGTGCTTAATTGAAGGATTGAAATGGATTCGTCTCATGTACTGCTATGAGGACAGAATTTCAGATGCGCTTATCGATGTCATAGCAAAGGAAGAAAAAATCTGCAAATATCTGGACATTCCTATTCAGCATTGCAGCGATAAATTGCTTACGCTTATGAATAGAAGGTCTACTAAAAACTCAATAACTAACAAGATTGAAAAATTGCGGCAGGTAATTCCTGATATTCATATTAGGACTACCATCATCACAGGATTTCCTGGGGAAACTCTGCTTGAATTTAAAGAACTTTTGGATTTTGTTGAGAAAACGAAATTTGACCGGTTGGGCGTATTTCACTATTCAAAAGAAGAGGGAACGCCAGCGGCTGCAATGAGTGGCCAGGTTCGAGAGCGGACAAAAGTCAAAAGAAAAGAAGACATTATGGGACTTCAAAGGCCTATATCACTGGAGCTTAATCAGAAAAAAATTGGCAAGATTATGGAAGTCCTCATAGAAGAACAGATTGAAGGAGAAAACACTTTTCTTGGCAGAACAAGTTATGATGCACGGGAAATAGATAATTCTATTATCTTTACATCAACTATTAGCCATAGGCCAGGGGAATTTGCCACAGTAAAGATCACTGATGCATTTGACTACGACCTAACCGGAGAGGAGACTATTGAATGAATTTACCTAATAAGCTAACCTTGCTCAGAATTGCGTTAATCCCAATATTTATGGGTGTTCTCATGACGGGGCATTATGCAATCTCTGCAGTAATTTTTATAGCCGCATCCTTGACGGATGCCCTTGATGGTTACATCGCCCGCAAATATCATCTCATCACTAATTTTGGCAAGATAATGGATCCTCTAGCGGACAAACTACTCGTTACGGCCGCGTTTGTGTGTTTGGTGCAGCTTGGCGATGTGGCCGCTTGGATGGTGATCATCATTCTCGCAAGAGAATTGACTATAACTGGATTAAGAGCGGTTGCCGCTAGTGAAGGCATAGTTATTTCTGCGGCTAATTCGGGGAAACTTAAAACAATACTTCAAATGTTGGCTATTATCGCTCTGCTTTTTCAAAACTATCCTTTTTCAATATGGCATATTCCTTTCGCAGACGCCATGCTTTGGGCGGCTTTATTTATGACGATTTATTCCGGAGTAGAGTATATTTTAAAGAATAAACAAATTTTTTCAATGTAAGGGGACGATTTAAATGAAATCAGCACTAATTAGCGTAGGTACAGAACTTCTTTTCGGACAGATTACAAATACCAATACCGTGTATCTGTCTCAACAAATAAATGCTTTGGGCATCGATGTCCTTTATCATTTTACAGTAGGAGATAATCCGGACAGACTTGAAGAGACCATTAGGATCGCTCTTGATAAGTGCGATCTGATTATTATGACTGGCGGTCTTGGCCCAACTCAAGACGACCTAACCAAAGAAGTCGTCGCAAAAGTAATGAATAAACCATTGATTCTTCACCGGCCTTCTTTAGAGCGGATTGAGCATTTTTTCAACAAAATCAATAGAATTATGACTGAGAACAATACCAAACAAGCGCTTCTGCCTGAAAATGCAGTGATATTTGACAATGACGCTGGAACAGCTCCAGGGTTTGCTTTGGAAATACATGATAAAATCATTGTCTGTCTTCCAGGCCCGCCTAGAGAAATGATTCATATGTTTTCCAAAAAAGTCCTTCCCTTCCTGGAAGAAAAATCTCACCATGTTATTTATTATAAAATGTTGCGCATTTTTGGGCTTGGTGAATCAGCGCTAGAGGATAAATTAAAAGATATGATTACCGAGCAAACAGACCCGACTATCGCAACTTATGCAAAGGAGGGCGAGGTTGCGATCAGGGTGACTTCGAAACGTCAAAACCATAATGAGGCGAAATCTTCGGTAGAAGGTTTAGTCAAGGCGATCAAACAAAGAGTCGGAGACTATATTTATAGTTATGACGACGAGGAGCTGGTCGATGTAGTTACAAAAAAATTGCTAGCCAGGGAAATCAGCATATCCTGCGCTGAATCATGTACTGGCGGATTATTCTCAGCCAATTTGACAGATATACCAGGGATTTCGAGTGTTTTCGATAGAGGATTGGTCACTTATAGTAATAAGGCAAAAATTGAAGAACTGGGCGTCAATGAGCTTACGCTTGATAAATTCGGCGCAGTGAGTTTTGAGGTCGCTCAAGAAATGATGCAGGGGCTGAGGCGAGCTACCGGCAGCAGATTATGCGTTTCAGTCACTGGTATTGCGGGACCTGATGGAGGCACTGATGATAAGCCCGTTGGGCTGGTTTATATGTGTGCCATGCTTGATGATCATAAAATCTGTAAGGAGTTTCATATGCGTGCTATGAGTAGGTCATGGAATCGAAACTACACTGTACTGCTCATGCTGGATATGGTTAACAAGTTACTTGATCAAAACGTTGATTGATTAAATACTTGAGAAAAAATAAACACAATTTATCAATGGTAAATATTTACATTTATTTAAATTGTGTTACAGTATAAGTAGGAGGTAGCAAACTTAAATATCGCAAACGATTTAGCGATTAAAATATCTGTAAAAAAGCTTGACTAAGATTTGAAGCTGACATATGATATACCCATAGAGAACATACGTTCTTACTTTATGAAGGTGGTGGAATAATGGCAATTAATCAAGATGATAAGAATAAAGCCCTTGAAGCAGCAATGCTCCAAATACAAAAGCAATTCGGAAAAGGCTCCATCATGAAACTGGGCAGTGCGGAGGCGAATCTTGGAATAGGTTTTATCCCAACGGGGTCTGTCAGTTTGGATATAGCTACAGGTATAGGTGGTATCCCCAGAGGCAGAATAACTGAGGTCTTTGGCCCTGAATCTTCAGGGAAGACTACGGTCACCTTGCATATCATAGCAGAGGCTCAGAGGTTGGGTGGGAAAGCAGCTTTTATTGATGCGGAGCATGCTTTAGATCCAATTTATGCAGCCAAAATAGGTGTGGATATCGATGAACTTTTGGTATCTCAGCCTGATACGGGGGAGCAGGGTCTAGAAATTTGCGAAGTTTTAGTAAGAAGTAATGCGGTTGATGTTGTTGTTATAGACTCTGTTGCAGCCCTAGTTCCTAAAGCAGAGATTCAGGGAGATATGGGAGATAGTCATGTGGGCCTTCAGGCTAGGCTTATGTCCCAGGCGCTTAGAAAACTTGCCGGCGCAATCAGTAAATCAAATACATCAGTAATCTTCATCAATCAGCTCAGAGAAAAAGTTGGCATAATGTTTGGCAACCCTGAGGTTACAACTGGTGGACGTGCATTAAAATTTTACTCGAGTATGCGACTTGATGTGCGAAAAATTGATACCATCAAGTCCGGCGATGAGATACTAGGTAATAGAACCAGAATAAAAGTTGTCAAGAATAAAGTAGCGCCACCTTTCAAGCAAGCTGAATTTGACATCATGTACGGCTTTGGCATTTCACGTGAAGGCGACGTTTTAGATTGCGGCGTCGAGGCCAAGGTTGTCGAAAAGGCAGGGGCTTGGTATAGTTTTAATGGGACTCGTATCGGGCAGGGCAGAGAGAATGTCAAGAATTTCCTTATTGCGAACCCGGAAATATTGGCAAAAATGGAGGATCAGCTTAGAGAAACATTTAAAGTCCAAAAGCCCGCAAGTATTGATCTTGATTTGCCTGAGGATACAGAAAAAACACCAGAATGAATATCAAAAGAACGTAAAGATTAGAAGGATTAATAAGAATGTTGGGGTGGGCCTAAATGAAAATATGTCAGAACCCCAACATTTTAATTTTTTGGTAGAGTGATTAGGCTTTATGGCAAGTTGTGATTTACAATTATTGCATTGTGGTATATACTTGCCGAAAGCTATTTTAGAAAAGGAAAGGGATGATCCGCATGGGTAAAATATTAAAAGCAGATGGCATGAATATTTGCATTGGTTGCTTCAGTTGCATGCTTGTATGTGCCTCTGTCAATCAAAAGAACCATTCTATTACAAAAAGTGCCATTAAGATAAGAACCTCCGGCGGAATTGAAGGAAGATTCTTTTCTACGGTATGTCTTGGGTGTGTTGAAGAAATTGCCTGCGCTGAAGCTTGCCCATCTTCTGCTCTTGAACCGCGAGAAGGCGGCGGCGTAATTTTTAGGCATGACAAGTGTATCGGTTGCCGAAAATGTACAAAGGCCTGTATAGCAGGTGCAGTATTCTTTGATGAAGAAACCAAAAACCCAATCATTTGCAAACATTGTGGCCTCTGTGTCAAGTTTTGCCCCCATGATTGTCTGAGAATGGAGTAATAGTAATGTTATATGAGAATTATATCAAAGTTTTATATATAGATCTGACTATAGAAAGAATCCATGTTGAACTTAGAGAAGATCTTAAAAAGTATTTGGGTGGTGTCGGTGTTGCAGCAAAGTTATTGGAAGAGAATCTAAGGCCGGAGCTTGATGCTTTAGATGAGAATCAGCCTATCGTTTTTGCAATTGGAGTTCTTTCTAGTATTTTCCCTGTAATAACAAAAACTGTAGCTATGTTTAAGTCGCCATTAACTGCAGAACTTGGAGAGAGCTATGCTGGAGGCAGGATGGCTATGACCATGCAAATGGCCGGGTATGATGCGATGGTGATTATAGGGAAAAAGAAACGATTGACTTATCTTTCCATAAACTCTCATGATGTTTCATTTATGGACGCCAGAGCATTTAAATCGGTTAAAACAAATTTAATCGGCCGTCATATTAGAGACAGGGAGCCTGGCGCTGGCAAAAGAAGCATATTAAGGATTGGTCCAGCAGGGGAAAATATGGTCAAATATGCCAGCGTGTGTGTTGATACCTATCGCCATTTTGGAAGGTTAGGGCTCGGCGCAGTTTTTGGCAGCAAAAACTTAAAGGCGATCTCAATTACAGGAGAGAAAAGCATACCCATACAAAATTTAAAAGGCTATCTTCAGGCGTACCGTGACATTCATACAAAAGCAACGAATACAGAACTGATGTCTAAATACCATGATCTTGGCACACCGGTCAATGTTGAACCCTTAAATGCAGCGGGTGCTTTGCCAACCTATAATCTCAAGCAGGCCAGATTTGAAAGTGCAGAGGCTATTTCAGGAGAGTCCTTTGCTATAAATAATCTTGTCAGAAAAGTAGCTTGTACCGGATGCCCTGTGGGCTGTATTCATATTGGCCAATATAGAGCTGAATTTGATCAGGGTTATGAATATGAATCCGTTTCTGTAGGCTATGACTATGAACTGATTTTTGCCTTAGGCAGCTTTTTAGGGATTGATAATCCAAAGGATATACTCAGACTAATTGAAGCAGTAGAAGAAGTAGGCATGGATGCTATGTCAACGGGTGTTTGCCTTGGCTGGGCTACGGAGGCATTTGAGCGTGGCATTATTACTGAAAATGAGACGATCATTCCATTAAGCTTCGGCAACGCTGAAAACTATTTAATTGCAATTAATTATTTGAGCGAACAAGAACTGGAGTTTTACAAACATTTAGGCGGGGGCGTTCAAAAGGCCTCTGAAAAATATGGCGGAAAAGAATTCGCCATGTCTGTTGCGGGAAACGAAATGGCAGGCTATCATACGGGGTATGGTTCGCTTATTGGGGCAACCGTTGGCGCAAGACACTCTCACCTTTGTAACGGAGGATATTCCTTTGATCAAAGCATGAAAGAATTTGATAAGCAAAAGTTGGTAGACGCATTATTCGATGAAGAAATCGAAAGATGTATGTTGAATTCACTGACAATTTGTCTTTTCGCCAGAAAAGTATATGATCGCGAAACCATATTAATGGCTTTAAAGTCAATCGGCCTTGAGGACGTGACTAACGAAGATCTTACAAGTATCAGTAAAGAGATTTATAAAACCAAATTGAGAATAAAAAAGTCCTTAGGCTTTGATTTAGGTAAAGTTCAGCTGCCAAGCCGCTTTTTTAAGACGGATTCCATGAATGGAATCTTGAGCGAGAAGATTGCCTATGAACTTATCGCCATGTTTAATCAGAAGAATGAAGAATTATTATTGACATAAATAGTCCGATATGATAACATCAATGACTGTAAGCCGCTCAGAATAGGTTTTAAAAAGTGTGAAAGCTTACCTTAAGATGGCGAGACTGGATAGAGGAGGTAAAGAATTAATGTATGCAGTAATTGAAACCGGTGGAAAGCAGTACAGAGTTCAAGAAGGTGATGTCATAACAGTAGAAAAACTTAAAGTTTCTGCTGAGGATCGTATTGAATTTGATAGAGTACTTGCTTGCAGTGATGGCAAAAATGTCACGATTGGCACGCCTATTGTAGAGACAGCTAAAGTCTATGGAACGGTAGTTGAAAATGGTAAAGCTGAAAAGGTTATCATTTTTAAATACAAATCCAAAAAAGACTATAGAAAGAAACAGGGACACAGGCAGCCTTACACTATGGTTAGAATAGTAGCAATTGCATTTGATGGCGAAGCTTTAGATCTTGCAGCCAAAGAATCAGCGATACTTTCAGCGGCAAAACCAGCAGCTAAAAAAGGCGTTAAGCCTGCTACGAAACCAGCAGTTAAAAAAGCAGATAAAGTTGCAGCTAAGAAACTGGAACTAGAAGCAGCTAAGCCAGCAGCTAAAAAAGCAGCTACTAAGGCAAAGCCGGCTGTCCGCACTGCTAAAGCAACAAAGCCTGAAGCTAAAGCGGCTAATCCAGCAACTAAAAAAGCAGTGAAGTCTTCTGCTAAAATGGCTACTAAATCAGAGAAATAAATGTTTTTATATAAATAATATAAAAAGACGCACGCAAGTAATTAAGGAGGTGTAGTCGATGGCAAGTAAAAAGGGAGTCGGTAGCTCCAAGAACGGTCGAGATAGTGCATCCAAGCGTCTTGGCGTAAAAAGGTCAGATGGTCAGACTGTAAGTGCTGGGAGCATACTTGTTAGACAGAGAGGGACTAAAATCCATCCTGGAAACAATGTAGGCATCGGCGGAGATGACACTCTGTTTGCTAAGATAGAAGGAATGGTAAAATTTGAAAGATACGGCAAAGACAGAAAAAAAGTCAGCGTATATTCAAAAGAAGCATAATATCAGTAGCCCCTATTTATATAGGGGCTTTTTTCTCTAAAAGGGGTGAATAAATGTTTGTAGATAGAGCGAGAATATTCATAAAGTCAGGTAAGGGCGGAGATGGCAGCGTTTCCTTTCGCAGGGAGCCTTATGTGCCCGAAGGCGGTCCTGATGGTGGCGATGGCGGCAAAGGTGCGGATGTTGTAATTGTCGCTGATGCCAATTATAGGACTCTTATGGATTTTAGATATAAGACTAAATATGAGGCGCAGCCTGGGGAAGACGGAAGAAAAAAGAAACAATTCGGCAAATATGCTGAAGATTTAATCATTAAAGTACCTATGGGAACTGTGGTTATTGACGAGGAAACAGGCCTTGTTATGAAAGATCTTGTTAATGATGGCGACAGTATCATTGCTGTTAAAGGTGGTAAAGGTGGCAAAGGCAATGTGCATTTCAAGAATTCTATACGCCAGGCACCGAATTTTGCTGAAGCGGGCGGCATATCAAAATCACGTTTTGTCATACTGGAATTAAAGCTTATTGCTGATGTAGGCCTTATTGGTTTTCCCAATGTCGGAAAATCAACGTTATTGTCTATTGCAACCAGCGCTAGGCCCAAAATTGGCAATTATCATTTTACAACTATTACGCCAAATCTTGGTGTTGTTGAAATTTATGATAGCAGCTTTGTCATGGCAGATATACCTGGATTGATTGAAGGCGCTCACGAAGGAGCAGGCCTTGGGCTTGATTTCCTAAAGCATATTGAACGCACTAAACTACTTATTCATGTTGTAGATATTGCCGGATCCGAAGAGAGAGACCCCATAGAGGACTTTGACAAAATCAATCTGGAAATGTTCAGTTACTCAAAAGAACTCAGCAAAAAGCCTCAACTGGTTGCAGCCAATAAAATGGACCTGCTTAGCGACCAAGAAAAATACGAAAAATTCAAAACTTATGTGGAAGCTAAGGGATATAGGGTATTTCCAATAATGGCAGCAATTAACCAAGGGATTAAGGAATTGATGGCAGCTGCAGCGCTTGCGCTGGATGAAATTGGAGAGACTCCCAAAGAAATTTATGAGATGTTTGATTTCGATATACATGATTCTGATGAAGATTACAGAGATATTCATGTGACAAAACAAGATAAGATTTATATACTTTCCGGTAAACAGCTGGAGAAAATTTTTAATTCTACAAACTTTAATGATCTTGATTCCCTTAGATATCTTTATAAGTACATAAGATTAAAAGGCGCGGTAGATCAAATGAAGGCATTGGGTATAGAAGAAGGCGATATTGTCAAAATCAAGGAGTATGAGTTCGAATATATTGACGAATAAACTTGACTAGTGATGCTATAAATCTACTTTATAGGACACTACTTTACCCACATAATTAATCTCACTAATAGTATTGAATAAGTAAAGCTGATGTGACTTGTCTTCGGGTATAAGCATCAGCTTTCCTTGTGCTGTGAAGATTCTGCGCAAAGTGACCACCTTGCTATTAGGTGGATAAGATCCAATAATATCACGGTCTTTAAGCAACTCTTTTCGGGTAGGGAGAATGTATACATATGAATGAACAGGGATTGTGGGCGACATGGAAGAATCAGATAAAAAGAAATTGACCATATTGCTTTGCTCATCTGATTTAACAACATTGCCCGTAGACAGTGATATTTCTTTAAGTAAATTATAACCTTTTACTTGACTTGCTGTGCCTACAAACCTTGAAGACATTTCCAGCGCGGAAAGAACATCTAAATCTTCAATATATTTTCTGAACTCAGAAGTGACTTCTCCGGAAGTTTTGCATAAAGATTCCAGCATTATTTTATTTAAAGCTGATGATGCCAGCATGTATTCTCTAACAAGGTTAGGCGCTTTTTCCATATATCCTTGAAATACTAATTGAGATTGACTTTTAGAACCACAAACCTTGGCTAACGCAAGTGAAATATCTTCAGATGGTGGAGAAAGTTTGCCATTTTTTAGTTGGGAAATGTAAGAGGGAGTGATTCTCACATCTATATCGGAACATCTTTTCGCAATTTGCCTTAAAGATAATTCACTAGCATTTATAATTGATTCAAGCATTTTAGCATAACTCATCTTAACCTCCTGAATAATCATTTTAACAATAAAATCAATATAGCATTAACGCCTTCTTTCTGTCAAAATTAATTTTCACTTAACAGTTTACCTGATGATGACATTAAATGGGGTATATTCATAAGGACTAAATTAATGTCGGAAATGTTCTTCTGTTGGGGTCCTAAAATAACTAGCATTCCTATAGATGTTTATGATAAAATTAAAAACGGTAATCATCGTCAAATTCTAAACATCGTTATTGTTCTTCAGCTAAAGCACAAAAGAGGATAAGATGAAATTCATAACACAATATAAGGGTTTGCCAAAGCAAATATATGTGCTATTTATCGCTAGAACAATCAATAGTTTAGGTTTTTTTATTTTTCCATTCATGACTCTTTTTCTTAGCTCTAGAATCGGTTTTTCTGAAAGTGAAATTGGGATCTTCTTATTTTTAGCTTCAGTTGTTTATATTCCCGGGGCTATAATTGGCGGAAAACTTGCCGATCATTTCAGCCGAAAATACACTTATCTCTTTGCGACACTAGTGGCTAATATCATTTTTTTTATCTGCGGCTTTCTTGGCAATTCTATCTTAATCCCGATTTTGCTCATTCCAGCGTTTTTCTTTAATAGCATAGCCTCCACGGGCTCTTCCGCAATGCTTATGGATCTAACAGATCCAACCAATCGGCAGGAGTCTTTTTCCATTATGTATCTTGGTATGAATATAGGCGTCGCCATTGGCCCACTAATCGCGGGTTTATTATTTGAAAATTATACATCATGGATATTCTGGGGTGATGCAATCAGTGGACTGCTTGCAATTGGACTCGTGCTTATGTTTATTAAAGATACTAAGCCAACACCTGAAGATTATGAAAATATTTTAAATTCAGGCCGCAAAGATGAAGCTGCTGTGGTTGGATCGGTCTTATCTATTTTACTAAAAAAGCCCATACTGCTGACATTTGTGATTATATGCGCCATATTATCTTTCGCCTATGCTCAGACTGGATTTATTTTACCGCTGCAATTAAGTCAAGATTTTGGCATCGGTACAGGAGCTAAACTTTTTGGCATTTTAATGTCAGTAAATGGTATTGTCGTCGTTTTATTTACACCTATTATAGTTGCTTTAACGAAGCGTATTAATCCGATAATTAACCTAGTGATGGCCAGTGTATGCTACGTGATTGGTTTTGGTATGTATGCTTTTACAAAGAGCTTAGGAATATTTGTTCTATCTGTGGTGATATGGACTATTGGAGAAGTATTATCGGCGACCAATACAGGCGTTTACATTGCTAACCGCACGCCGATTTCTCATAGAGCAAGGCTTCAAGCGATATACGAAATCATCCAAGGAACAGGAAGGGCTATAGGGCCTATGATTATTGGATGGTATCTCATTGGGAATACGATTGAAGAATCGTGGTTATTGGTCGGATGGTTGTGTCTTTTAGCTTCCATAGCGTTTTCTGGATTGTTGGCATTTGAAAAATCCATAAATAAAGCCCATAAATAAAAGAAGAACATTTGCAAATGTTCTTCTTTTATTTATGGTGCCGAAGGCGGGACTCGAACCCGCATGGATAACCGCACGATTTTGAGTCGTGTGCGTCTGCCAGTTCCGCCACTTCGGCCAATGACATAGTCGCAATTCGTATACTACCATATTTAATAATCTATAGCAAGAAAAAAACATTTACAACAATAAAAAAATATTATATAATTCCAGCTAGAATGCAGGAGGAGGATGAACTATGAGCACACAAGCCTTAATTCAATTGATGCCATTAGTATTATTAATTTTTATTATGTATTTTCTTCTTATTAGACCACAGAAGAAAAGAGAAAAGACCATTAATCAGATGAGAAACAGCCTTAAGGTCGGAGACGAAATCATTACCATAGGTGGTATTTGCGCCAAAATCGTCAGGTTAAAAGATGAAAAGATCACCATAGAAGTAGGCTCAGATAAAACAAAGTTTGAAATCATGCGATGGGCAGTTTCAAAATCATTATCAAGTGATGCTGCAAAAGAATTGGCAACAAAAACGACAAAAGGTAAAAAGCCGGATACTAAAAAAGATAAACAGCCAGTAAACGACACTGAAGTCACTCAA
The DNA here is from genome assembly GCA_025361765.1 of Bacillota bacterium. GTDB lineage: Bacteria > Bacillota > Clostridia > Peptostreptococcales > Anaerovoracaceae > JBBRXH01. The sequence goes on along the minus strand of JANYJS010000026.1, from coordinate 5,506 downwards.
GAAGAATCCACGACGCAAGAAATGGATGAGACAAAAGAATAAAAGATCTATTTAAAAGAAGCATATGCTTCTTTTTTTATGGTCTTTAAAACCTTGACAGTTCAGATAATTAATTATAAAATGAGCAAGTAAATTTGAAGTAAAGGAGACACATCGTGAAGAAGATTAATACTATTGCAAAGCCTACATTAAAATCCACCGCAAGCAATGCCGGATGTGGCGAATGCCAGACTTCATGTCAATCGGCCTGCAAAACTTCCTGTACCGTAGCCAATCAAACCTGCGAAAACATTAAACGCAGATAGTACAGCCGAGGTTTAATAATCAAAACAGCAGCTTCTGCTGTTTTTTTAATTAATAACTAAGCACCTTCTGCTGTTTTTTTAATTAATAACTAAGCACCTCATTTAGGAGAACTCATGATTTATAAGTATATTTTCAAAAAAAACCATATCGTACTTGATGTCAATAGTGGGGCCGTGCATGTTGTCGATAAAATTATTTATGACATTCTTGATTACTACGAGCAATATGACACCGAATATATAATTAATGCGCTAAAAGGCATATACTCTGTGGCTGAATTAATTGATGCCATAGAAGAAATTGACACCTTGATCAAAACTGACCTTTTGTTCACTAATGATTCTCATATAACCCAAGATATGCTCGAGCGAAAAGGAGCGGTAATTAAGGCAATATGCCTGCATGTAGCGCATGACTGCAACATGAGTTGCCAGTACTGCTTTGGGGACAAAGGCGCTTTTGATGGAGACAGGTCGCTTATGTCTTATGAAACAGGTCAAAAAGCTATTGATTTTTTACTTAAGAATTCGGGATCCAGAAAAAATCTAGAAATTGATTTTTTTGGTGGCGAGCCATTAATGAACTTTGAAGTTGTTAAGCAACTTGTTGACTATGGTAGAAAAAATGAATCGGAATACGATAAATCTATAAGATTTACCATCACAACCAATGGCTTACTTCTTGATGACGCCAAAACAGACTTTATCAATAGGCATATGGATAATGTCATTTTAAGTATAGATGGCAGGCCATCGGTCAATGACCATATGCGTAAAACGTTAAATGGCCAGGGGACTTATGACTTAATTGTAAAAAACTATAAGACTTTTATTCATAAACGTAGAGGTCTTTATTACGTGCGAGGTACATTTACTAGAGATAATCTTGATTTTTCAGAAGACGTACGTCATCTTGTGGAAAGTGGCTTTAAAAATGTGTCTTTAGAGCCAGTTGTACTAGATCAATCTATTGGTTTCGCACTACAAGAAGCGGATTTAATACAAATATTATCTGAGTATGACAAATTAGCAGACATGTATATTGACTATGTTAAAAAAGGGGATCAATTCGATTTCTTCCACTTTAATATTGATTTGAATCAAGGCCCTTGCATTATTAAGAGGTTATCAGGATGCGGTGCTGGAACGGAATATATGGCTATTTCTCCAGAGGGTGACTTATATCCCTGTCATCAGTTCGTTGGCAACAGACAATTTTTAATCGGCAATTTGTATGATGTAAACTATGAAAATAAATTTTACGATACTTTCAATTCTGCACATATCTATAACAAGGAAGCATGCTCCAAATGCTGGGCTAAATTTTATTGCAGTGGTGGCTGTCATGCTAATGCATTCAATGCAAATGGAGATATTCGAAAACCTTATGTTTTAGGTTGTGAAATGGAGCGAAAGAGAGTAGAATGTGCTATAGGAATAAAAGCAGAACTGATATAAAATTATTCAATTAAGGAGAGACAAAGAAATGAAGAAGGCATTATCAATTATATTGATCATCCTTATGGCAGCTGGCTGGATCATCGGCCTATTTGGAGCGGGAAGCGTAAAACCCATTAAAGATCAGCTCAAATTAGGGCTAGATTTAAAGGGTGGCGTTTATGTCGTCATGGAAGCCGTGACTGATGTCAAAGGAGAAGAACTAAAAAAGCTAATGGCACAAACTCAACAAATCATAGAGCGCAGAGTAAACGCCATGGGACTATCAGAGCCAATAGTTACCATTGAGGGCGAAAAGCGTATCCGCGTTGAATTGCCTGGAGCAAAAGATGCTGAGGCTGCCATCGCAGCGATTGGGCAGACTGCCCAACTCGAATTCGTTTTGGCTGATGGCACTGTTGTCCTTGACGGTAGTCAAGTAGCAGATGCAGGCGTCCAAATAGATCAGCAAAATGGTGGGTATGCGGTATCACTTAAGTTTACAAGTGAAGGATCGACCGCCTTTAAGGATGCTACCACTAAAATTGTCTCTGGTGGCGTTCCAACGTCTACTACTGAAAAATATGGAACTGTTAATGGCAATATTATAATGATTGTTCTTGATGGAAAAGTCATTTCTGCCCCGGGTGTTTCAGAAGTAATACCTAATGGTCAAGCAATCATTACTGCAGGAACCGGAGGTTTTCCTCAAGAAGAAGCCACTACGCTAGGGATACTGATTAGGGGAGGCGCATTGCCAGTCACCTTGAAAGAAGTCCAAACTTCAATTGTTGGACCTACTCTGGGCCTTGATGCTTTTAATAACAGCGTACTTGGTGGTGCCATCGGTATCGCCTGCATTATGATATTCATGCTCCTTATGTACAGAATTATGGGCTTTGCAGCAAATCTTGCTTTATTGCTGTATGTCATATTGGTTATATGGGTAATCATCTTCCTTGGCGCCGTTATGACGCTTCCAGGTATCGCGGGGATCATCTTATCCATAGGAATGGCCGTAGATGCCAATGTCATCATTTTTGCGAGAATTCAAGAAGAGGTATTGAACGGCAAATCGATTAGAGTAGCTACAGATCAAGGGTTCAAGAGAGCAATGGCTACTATAATAGATTCAAATTCAACCACTATAATTGCAGCATTAGTACTTTATCAATTTGGCGCAGGTCCTGTTAAAGGATTCGCCGCGACTCTAATGATTGGTATCATTGCCAGCATGTTCACAGCTTTGTTTGTCACTCATACATTCCTTGGCGTTATCACAGAATATAAAACATTAGCCACAAGAAAATGGTTTGGAATTAAGGAGGACAGCAAAAATGTTCAAATTTAAGCGAGAATTTAGTTTTATTAAATATAGAAAAATAGGCTATTTGATTTCCATTCTGGTCATTGTAATTGGAATAGGTGGCGGTTTGCTTCAAGGTTTTAACTTCGGTATCGATTTTACCGGAGGAACAATGATGCAAATTGACATGAAAAAGGAAGTGCCAGTTGATGAGGTAAAACAGATCATCAAGGCAGATAAAATTGTGGCTGATGTGGTTTATGCCGGAGCTGGCAACACGCAAATTATCATAAGAACCACCCAATCCTTAGATAGCAGTATGCGTAATCAGCTAATAAAAGATCTGGGCGTCAAATATGGAATCACTAATGCAGATGTTTTGGCTGCTGAACAATTTGGCCCCTCTATAGGAGAACTGCTAAAACAAAATGCGGTTAAGGCTATGATTATAGCCATACTATTTATGCTCGCTTATATAGCGATAAGGTTCGAATGGAAATTCGGCATAGCGGCCATCGTAGCACTGGTTCATGACATCGCTATATTGGTTGGGTTTTATGGCCTGCTCCAAATCCCTGTTAACACACCATTTATAGCCTCTATTCTGGTTATTTTAGGTTACTCTATAAATGACACCATTGTCATATTTGATAGAATTAGAGAAAATCTTAAAATTATGAAAAGAACCAAGCTGGAGGATTTAATTGATAAAAGTATTAATCAAAGCTTAGTAAGGTCTATAGCGACATCTTTTGCAACGGTCTTATCGATTGTGGCACTTTATATTCTGGGTGGAGAGACCATCAAGCAGTTCACATTGCCGCTCATAGTAGGGATATCCGTTGGAACTCTATCTTCCATATTTGTTGCCAGCCCAATATGGTATGAAATAAATATGCTCATGGAGAAGGCACCGAAGTATGTTGCGGATAAGCCAAAAAATAGTAAGTATAAATCCAAATAGGGAGGTCAGCAATGAATCTGAAAGAAAAAATTCGAGATATTCCTGATTTTCCGGAAAAAGGAATACTGTTTAGAGATATCACGACCTTGCTAAAAGATGGAATTGCATTTAAATATGCGGTGGACGAAATTAAAACCGAGATTTCAAAGTACGATTTTGATTTGATTGTAGGGCCTGAATCCAGGGGTTTTATAGTTGGAACACCTTTAGCTTATGCCATGGAAAAAGGCTTTGTGCCATTACGAAAACCCGGGAAGCTTCCTTGCCTTACAGTAAAATATGATTATTCGTTGGAATATGGGTCAGATAGTCTCGAGATGCATGTAGATGCTATTAAACCTGGCGAAAGAGTCATCATCGTAGATGATCTGATGGCAACTGGCGGAACTTTTCAATCGGCTATCAATCTGGTGGAACAATTGGGAGGCATAGTTGTTGCTATAGTGGCACTTATTGAACTTGAGGCGCTAAGGGGCCGGGATCGTCTTTCGGATTATACCATTTACACATTACTGAAATATTAATCAAAACAATCCAAACGCTTGTCTTTGAATAAAAGACAAGCGTAATCCAAATAATCATTTAAACATTAGAAAGAGTAATCCAAATAATCATCAAGCAAAAAGGGGGCAACCCCTTTTTGCTAAAATTTCAGACGGGTGAGGGTATGGAAGATTTTTTAAATTACTTGCTTAACATCAATCCCAATATTGATATTGCCTTAATTGAAAAAGCCTATAGAAAGGCTGATCAAATGCATGAAGGGCAATTAAGAAAATCCGGTGAAGCGTATTTAATTCATCCAATTGAGGTCGCAAAAATTCTCGCAGATCTGGGTATGGATGAAAACACCATAGTTGCCGGACTGCTTCATGATGCCGTTGAAGACACCCCTTATACAACAAAAGATATTAAGCGTGACTTTGGAGAAGAGGTTGCATTACTTGTTGATGGCGTCACAAAATTGGGTTCACTTGTGTATGAGACAAAAGAAGAGAGACAGGCAGAAAATCTCAGGAAAATGTTTCTTGCCATGTCAAAGGATATACGTGTACTGATTATTAAGTTGGCGGATAGACTTCACAATCTGCGCACAATCAACTATATGAATGATGAACAAATCCGAGAAAAATGTATTGAAACACTTGAAATTTATGCCCCATTAGCCAACAGGCTTGGTATCTATAAATTGAAATTTGAGCTTGAGGATATCGCCTTAAAACAGCTTGAGCCGGAAGCTTATTATGATTTAGTTGAAAAAGTTAAAATCAAACGTCAGGAACGGGAGGCAAATATTGCCAGCGTTATTGAAGAATTAAAATCAAGCATTAATGAGCTTGATATCAAATATGATATCTCAGGACGAACAAAACATTTCTACAGTATTTATAGAAAAATGAAGTATCAAGAAAAACAATTGGATGAGATATTTGATCTCACAGCAATCAGAGTTCTGGTTAATTCGGTACAAGACTGCTATGCTGTATTGGGCGT
>JANYJS010000015.1 GCA_025361765.1 Bacillota bacterium | reverse complement strand
TAAAATCGGTAATGACGTACTATGATGAACTTAATACATTTGATATAACGAAGGACCAATTCCCTATCAAAGACAGCCAGCTATATTTACTTTTCAGAATAGATACTGAGTTGTCCGACAAAGAATGGATGCAGGCATTTAATCGTATGGCGGAAGAAAAAGTTGATAGCATATTAATAGTGGCAACAGAATTGCTGACGCCACAGAGGTTCATAAAAGAATCTATAAAAGGAGTTTTAAGGAATATTAAAGGATACACTTTCTGCGGTTATATAAGATCTAAAGCGAATTTTAAAGCACTATGGGATAGGTCATATCGCATTGAGAAAGAATTGAAAATAGGTAGCCTAGATGCGTTTTTATTAAAAATCGATCTATAAGCATACTGAGAGGAAACTAAACAAACATGAATAACTTTTGCACACTTTTCGATAGCTTTTATTTAGACAAAGGTCTGGCTTTATATAACTCGCTTAGCAATACCAGAGATGATTTCAAATTATACATTTTTGCTTTCGATGATATTTGTCTGGATATATTGCTAGATTTAAGGTTGGAGAAAGCAGAAATTATCTCATTAAAACAATTTGAAACAGAAGAACTGCTAAAAGTAAAAAAAGACAGGACAAAGGCAGAATACTGCTGGACTTGTACGCCATGGGTTATAAAATATATATTCGACAATTATGGCATAGAGATGTGTACATATATTGATGCGGATTTGTATTTCTTTAAATCCCCAAAAGTTTTACTTGATGAAATTCACGAGCATGGTGACAGCATTATTATCACAGAACACAGATTCAAAAGAGATAAAGACTATACAAAGAATACTGACACATATGGGAAATACTGTGTTGAATTTAATACTTTTCGAAACAATAGCAGTGGGCGAGAAGCATTAAACTGGTGGGCGAATCGATGCTTAGAATGGTGCTTTTATAAGAAGGATGGCAATCTATTAGGAGATCAAAAGTATCTGGATAATTGGACGGAGCGCTTCGAGGGAGTGCATGAGCTACAAAACTTAGGAGGAGGAGTGGCTCCATGGAATTTGGATCAATACAGTTTAAAAAGCTCAAATGGTTTAGATATTCATTTAATTGAAAAAAGTACGGGCCGTGAATTTGCCTTAATTTTTTATCACTTTCAAAACATGAGATATATCAGTAATGATTTAATCAATATAAAATCCGGGACAAAAAATATAAGTTTAAAAAAAGCGATCTATCTGCCATATCTGTTAGAAATTGAGAAAATGAGATTGATATTAGCAAACAAGTATCATTTGAGCTTTACCAACCAAAAAGTATGTTCCTCCAACCCCGCCATTGCTTTTATACAGAAAAATATAATGCAGTTCAAATGCAAAAGTTTCTCTGATATAATGAAACTGAATAAATTCAGATAAAACAAAGGATGTATAGGTATGGCGAAAATACCATTCAATAATTTAAAAAGAGGCTATAACCTCTATAAAGATGAATATGAAGAAGCTGCACTAAGGGTACTGCGATCGGGGTGGTATATACTTGGCGATGAGGTCGCCAGCTTTGAGGAAAATTTTGCGCGATTACATGGAGCAAATTACTGTGTTGGGGTGGATAATGGATTAAATGCAATAGCTTTGGGATTGAAAGCGCTAGGGATAAAGGAAGGGGATGAAATTATTGTTCAGGCCAATACTTACATAGCGACTGTTCTTGGAATCACAATGAGTGGAGCCACCCCGGTACTTGTGGAACCCGATGAATTCTATAACATTGATGCCGATAAGATTGAAAAATATGTTAACAATAAAACTAAAGCGCTGCTTGTCACGCACCTGTACGGACAAGCAGCGAGAATGGATAAAATTCTGAGTCTATGTAGCGAGCATGGTCTATACTTGGTTGAAGACTGTGCTCAGGCACACTTTGCTAAATTCAACAATAAAAACGTAGGGACATTTGGTATAATGGGATTTTTCAGCTTCTACCCGACAAAAAATCTGGGAGGATTTGGTGATGGTGGAGCGATCATTACCAATAGCGTTGATTTGAACATAAAGTTAAAAACCTTAAGAAACTATGGAAGTATTGAAAAATATCAAAACGAAATAATTGGTTATAATTCAAGGCTTGATGAGATTCAAGCCGCATTAATAAAGGTAAAATTGAGCCATTTTTCCGAGCTGCAAATTGGCAGAGAAAAGATTGCAAGAAAATATTTAGCTGAGATTAAAAATCCGTCTGTAATATTACCTAACATAAGAGAGGATGCCACTCATACTTGGCATCTTTTTGTGATCAGGACGCTGAAAAGGGAAATGTTCAGACGATATCTATCTGATAATGATATAATGACAGATATCCACTATCCTATACCGCCCCATTTATCAAAGGCTCTCGCGTATCTGGAGCATTCGACAGGGGATTTTCCCATTACTGAAAACTATGCGGATACTGTAGTATCATTGCCCATATTTGATGGCATGACTGAAGCGGAAGCGGATATTGTGATTGCAATAATTAATCAATATGTAGAATCTTAATAAGAGGGCGAGATTGAAATGGAAAAAGTTCAAAGGCAACATTATTTATATGAAATAAAGGACCTTGGCGACGAAAGAGGTGGATTGGTAGTTGTTAACTCTGGAGAAGAAGTCCCCTTTGAAGTAAAGAGGATATTTTATATTTATAATACACAAGAAAATATTAATAGAGGAAACCATGCAAATATAAAATCTTCATTTGTTATGATAAGTTTGGCTGGATTTTGCACGGTTGAGGTTGGCGAAAATTATAATAAAAAAGAATATTTACTTGATAGCCCTACGAAGGCTTTATTTATTAGCAATGGATTATGGAAGACTATGAAAAACTTTTCTAAAGATAATGTTCTGTTAGTTTTTTCTGACAATAAATACGATGAAAATGAATATATAAAAGAATACGAAAAATACATTAGCATAATGAGTAAAAATGAGGGGAAAATATGAAACTTTTAATAACTGGTGGAGCAGGCTTTATAGGCAGTAATTTTATATATTATATGCAAACAAAGTATCCCGAATATGAAATTGTCTGTTTGGATTCTCTGACTTATGCAGGGAATTTAACTACGCTTTCTGATGCTATAAAAAAAGAAAACTTTACATTCGTCAAGGGAGATATTACAGACAAAACACTTGTAAATGAGCTATTTGAGAAAAACAGTTTTGAGATTGTCATCAATTTTGCAGCAGAATCTCATGTAGATAGGTCAATAGAGGATTCGGGTATTTTTTTAATGACCAATATTATCGGTACTCAGGTTCTGCTGGATGCTGCCAGAAAATATAATATTAGAAGATTTCATCAAGTTTCCACAGATGAAGTTTATGGAGATTTGCCGCTTGAACGTAAGGATCTATTCTTTACTGAAGATACCCCGATAAAAACGTCAAGTCCATATGCTGCATCAAAGGCGTCTGCTGATTTACTAGCAATGGCTTACTATAGAACCTACAAACTTCCAATTACTATTTCAAGATGCTCAAACAACTATGGCCCATTTCAATTTCCAGAAAAATTAATACCCCTCGTCATATCCCGCGCACTTGCAGATGAAAAAATCCCTGTTTATGGGAAAGGCGAAAATATCAGAGACTGGTTGTATGTTGAAGATCACTGTGAAGCGATAGACTTAATCATTCATCACGATGTTGTTGGAGAGGTATATAACATTGGGGGTCATAATGAATTGGCCAACATAGATGTTGTTAAGGGCATACTAAAGAGCTTAAGCAAACCTGAAAACCTGATTTCTTTTGTTGCAGACAGGCTGGGACACGATATGAGATATGCCATTGATTCCACGAAAATTTCCAGCCGGCTCGGGTGGCTTCCCACCACTTCATTTGATGAAGGGATTCAAAGAACGATTGAATGGTATCTGAATAACCGAACATGGTGGAATGATATCGTAAGCGGAGAATATAAGACATATTTCGAAAAGATGTATAGTGAAAGGTAGGGGGAATTGATATATGAAAGGGATCATACTAGCCGGAGGAACCGGGAGCCGTCTTTTTCCCATAACATCAGCGGTTTCTAAACAGCTTTTGCCCGTATATGACAAGCCAATGATTTACTACCCTCTTTCAGTGTTGATGCTCTCCGGGATTACTGAGGTATTAATTATAACAAACCCGGAAAACATAAGCAGCTTCGAAAGGCTTCTTGGCGATGGAAGCGATATCGGATTGGAGATATCGTACATGGCCCAAAAAGAACCGCGAGGTTTAGCGGATGCCTTTATAATCGGTGAAAAGTTTATTGGTCATGATAAAGTGGCATTGATTTTAGGAGATAATATCTTTTATGGACAGGGATTTTCTGATTCCCTAAGCGCTGGCGCTGCACTTAAGGAAGGCGCTATGATTTTTGGATACTACGTGAATAATCCCTCAAGCTATGGTGTCGTTGAATTTGATGAATGCGGGAAAGTGATTTCCCTTGAGGAAAAACCTCAGCAGCCAAAATCCAATTTTGCTATTCCAGGATTATACTTCTACGATAATCATGTCATAGAAATTGCAAAAAATGTTAAGCCTTCTCAAAGAGGTGAAATGGAAATCACAAGCGTTAATGAAGAGTATTTGAACCGCGGTATGCTGAATGTCGAAAAACTGGGGAGAGGGCTGGCATGGCTGGATACCGGAAGCAGCACTTCGTTGTTACAGGCTTCCAATTATGTTGAAGCGATACAAAACAGACAGGGATTATATATAGCCTGTATTGAGGAAATCGCCTATAGAATGGGATTTATAAGCCTGGAAAAGCTTTTAGATAATGCTTTGAAATACAAGAACACGGACTATGGTGACTATATCAAAACCATTGCATCCACAAAGATCTAGAAAGGGTAACTAAAGAATGCATATCATACTGTTATCAGGTGGCTCAGGCAAGCGCCTTTGGCCGCTTTCAAATGAAATAAGATCAAAGCAGTTCCTTCAGGTATTGCCGGGGCCGGGAGGCGTGCGCGAATCCATGGTTCAGCGCGTCTATCGTCAGCTGAAGGAAGTTGGGGGATGGGATTCGGTGACTATTGCGGCTGGTGCATCCCAAAGAGACCAGTTGGAGTCTCAGCTCGGCGGGGAGGTCAATATTGTCATAGAACCGGAGCGCAGGGATACATTCCCAGCTATCGCTTTAGCATGTGCATATTTGTATAGTGAATGCGGTGTAAAAGAAAAAGAGCTGATTGCAGTATTGCCTGTAGATCCTTTTGTTGAGATTGATTATTTTAAGACTATCGCAAGATTTCCAGAGCTTTTGGATGAGAAGGAAAATGGATTGGCGCTCATGGGTGCAACGCCAACATTGTCATCTGAAAAATACGGATATATTGTTCCGGTTGATGGTAGCAGTGAAATATCGGATGTGAAATTCTTCAAAGAAAAGCCAAGCAGAGAAGTGGCCCAGGAACTTATAGATGATGGTGCTCTCTGGAACTGCGGTGTTTTTGGCTTGAGACTTGACTATGTTATCCGAATTTTAAAAGGCAAGTATGATATTTCGGATTTTTCCTATAAAAACCTATTAAATGAATTTACTAATTTGAAAAAAACGAGCTTTGATTATGAGGTGGTGGAGCACGCTGACCGGATTAAGGTACTAAAGTATGAAGGACAATGGAAGGACCTTGGTACCTGGGAAACTTTGACTGAGGAAATGGCGTCGTCCGTTTCCGGAATAGCCTTGGCAGACGAATTGTGCCAGAACACCCATATTATGAATGAGCTGGAAATTCCAATTATCGCAATGGGTATCAAAAATGCTGTGGTTATAGCGAGCAGGGATGGAATTCTAGTGGCAGAAAAGGGTGAGACCTATAGGCTCAAAGAGTTCATTTCTCATCTCGATAACAGGCCGATGTATGAAGAAAAGCGCTGGGGAAACTACAAGGTTATAGCGCATACGACCTACGAGGACGGCACGGAAGCGCTTACCAAAAAGCTTTTTGTGAAGGAAGGCCAGCAAATAAGTTACCAGTATCATAACAAAAGGAAAGAGATTTGGACGATCCTTCGCGGAGAAGGGCATTTATATTTGAATGGTTCAAAAAAGAAGGTCTTACCCGGTGATGTTATTAAAATTGATGAAATGGAAAAACATGCCATAGCTGCAATAAAAGACCTGGAAATCATTGAAGTACAGCTTGGCAATCCGCTTATTGAAGATGATATCATTCGGCTCGAAATGACTTGGTAGAATTGGTAGGTAAGGATAAGGGGGGATAAAAATGAACAAAATAGCATTAATCACTGGAATAACAGGGCAGGATGGTTCCTATCTGGCAGAGTTGCTAATTGAAAAAGAATATGAGGTACATGGGATTATCAGGCGGAGTTCATCTTTTAATACTGAAAGAATAGAGCATCTGTATATTGATGAAGCTATAATGGATATGCACAGCAAGAAAAAACTGCAACTTCATTATGGGGATATGACGGATTCTACAAATTTAATTAGACTGATTAAGGAAATAGAGCCAGATGAGATATATAATCTGGCCGCCCAGTCCCACGTGAAAGTATCCTTTGAAGTGCCTGAATATACTGCTGATACGGATGGAATAGGCGTGCTGAGGCTGCTTGAGGCCGTGCGCTTATTGGACTTCGAAAAGAAGGTTAAAATTTATCACGCATCCACATCTGAGCTTTTTGGCAAAGTTCAGGAAATACCCCAAAAGGAAACCACACCATTTTATCCAAGAAGCCCTTATGCCTGTGCCAAGCTTTATGCTTATTGGATTATTAAAAACTACAGAGAAGCCTATAATATGTTTGCGGTAAATGGCATATTATTCAATCATGAAGGAGAGCGCCGAGGCGAAACTTTTGTGACAAGGAAGATCACTTTGGCTGCGTCGAGGATTGCTCAGGGCAAGCAGGAAAAACTCTATTTGGGTAACCTAAGCGCAAAAAGAGATTGGGGATATGCCAAGGATTTTGTGGAATGCATGTGGCTTATGCTTCAGGCAGATGAGCCGGACGACTATGTCATAGCGACAGGTGAAACCCATTCGGTCAGAGAATTTTGCGAATTGGCTTTTAAGGAGGCAGGAATAGAGTTAGACTGGCAGGGCGAAGGCGTTTTAGAAAAGGCTGTGAATAAAAAAACCGGAAATATTGTCATTGAAGTCGATCCTCAGTACTTTAGACCAACTGAAGTTGAGCTTCTTTTAGGAGATCCGACAAAAGCGAAAACCTTGCTTGGGTGGAATCCAACGAAGACCAAGTTTGAGCAGCTTGTAAAACTCATGGTACAGTCCGATATGGCGCTTGTCAAAAAAGAAGATAGAATTAGGAGAGAATTTGACTGATGGAAAAGAACAGCAAGATATATGTGGCGGGACACAGCGGCCTCGTAGGCTCTGCAATTCTAAGGAATTTAGAGAAAAAAAGATTTGAAAGTCTTGTGATTAGGACGCGCCAGGAACTGGATTTAACAAACCAGGTTCAGGTTGATGCGTTCTTTGCAGAGGAAAAGCCTGAGTATGTCTTCCTGGCTGCAGCTCATGTCGGCGGAATTCAGGCTAACAGCACTTATCCAGCGGATTTCTTTTTTATTAATTCCATGATCCAGAACAACGTCATAAACAATGCCTATAAGAATGACGTTAAAAAACTGCTGTTTTTAGGAAGCTCCTGCATCTATCCGAAGCTTTGCCCTCAGCCCATGAAAGAAGAATATTTATTGTCGGGATATCTGGAGCCGACTAATGAAGCTTATGCTTTGGCTAAAATTTCCGGATTAAAAATGTGCCAGTATTATAATAAGCAACATGGCACAAACTTCATTAGCTGCATGCCGACAAATCTTTATGGACCAAACGATAATTTTGACTTAGACAGTTCACATGTGCTGCCTGCACTGATTAGAAAATTTCACGAGGCCAAGATGGCCACTGAGACTTCTGTTGAAATCTGGGGTAGTGGAGCACCATTAAGAGAGTTTCTGTATGTTGACGATATGGCAGATGCCTGCGTTTTCCTGATGGAGAGCTATATGGGTCAAGAGCATGTTAATATCGGAACTGGAAAAGAGCTTTCCATTAAAGATTTAGCAATTCTGATTAAAAAAATTGTAGGATATCACGGCGAATTGGTATTTGATTCAACAAAACCCGATGGCATGCCAAGAAAATTACTGGACAGCAGCAAGCTTAGTAAATTGGGATGGACATTTAGTCAGGATTTGGAAGAGGGCATTAAGGAAACATATAAGTGGTATATGGGAAATAAGGTGAAAAGACAGCTATGAGCAATAAACCAAAAGTGACTATAATAACTGCAGCGTACAACTCAGGAAGTTCGATAAAGGATACTTTCCATTCCGTGATGAGCCAAAGTTACGAGAACATTGAGCATATCATTGTTGATGGTGGGTCTTCGGATGATACCATGGACATTGTGAGGGGTTTTGAAGAAATTTATAATGGTCGCTTGAAATGGATTAGCGAAAAAGACAGAGGTATTTATGATGCCCTTAACAAGGGGATTTCCATGGCAACAGGTGATGTTGTTGGATTTCTTCATTCTGACGACCTGTTCGGCGGGAAGGATACCGTCGAGAAGATTGCGGAAAGATTTGAAGAGGAGGATTGTCAGGGTGTTTACGGCGATTTGGTTTTTGTTGAAGCGCAAGATATTCATAAGATCAAGCGCATCTGGATTACTGGAAAAGGTAAGTTTGAGCACGGCTGGAGTATTCCGCATCAGACACTCTATTTAAAAAAAGATGTTTATAAAAAATTTGGTCATTATATCCCGGACATGACAAATGCAGCGGACAATGAATTCATCCTAAGAGTTTGTAAGGATGGGAATATTAAGACTTCGTATATTAATGAGGTGCTGGTTATAATGAAACTTGGGGGTGCAAGCACAAAGAACATGGCGAGCAATAAAAAAGGTTTTAAAGAGGTGCAAATCAGCTACGAGATGCACGGCATAAAATTTCCGTATTTTGTCAATACACTGCGTTTGCTCAGCAAAGTGAAACAAGTGATTCAGGCAAAAGTATCCCGTTATAAAATCGAAGTATAGTACTTGTAGCGTAAAATATAGAGGGTGTAAATGAAAATTTTTCTTACAGGGGCGACGGGCCACTCCGGCAAATGGTTTATAGAGAGATTAAAAAAAGAGAAGTTTGATGGGGAATTGATTTGCCTGGTTAGAGAAGGCAGAGATATTTCTCGTTTAGAAAGCAGTGGCCTTAAATATAA
>JANYJS010000126.1 GCA_025361765.1 Bacillota bacterium | reverse complement strand
CGGCTACGATTACACCGAAGTCTCCGCCGTGTTTGCTTGCATCCGCTCTGGTGTCAAGTCTTCCTTCCACTGCTGCTACCACCAGTACGTCTGCATCTTTTACAAGGGCGTTTACTGCATCTATGCAGGTGTTCAGGTTGTTTTTGATTTCGTTGAAGTCGCCGTTGTAGTTGTCCGTAATCTTAGCAGGGATATCTCCCTTGCTGATTCTGTTTACATATTCAGCAGCTACGTTTAGTGGTCCGATGACCGCATCAAGCGTCTTGTTGACGCCGGCTACGATTACACCGAAGTCTCCGCCGTGTTTGCTTGCATCCGCTCTGGTGTCAAGTCTTCCTTCCACTGCTGCTACCACAAGCATGTCTGCATCTGCTACAAGAGCGTTCACTGCGTCTATGCAGGTATTCAGGTTATTTTTGATTTCATTGAAGTCGCCATTGTAGTTGTCTGTGATTCTTGGCGGGATGTCCCCTTTGCTGATTCTGTCTACATATTCAGCAGCTACGTTTAGTGGTCCGATGACCGCATCAAGCGTCTTGTTTACGCCGGCCACGATGTCTCTGAAGCCGCCACTGAAGCCTGCTGCATCTCCTCTGGTATCCAGACGTCCTTCCATAGCTGCCTGGGACAGCATATTGGCTTCTGCAATCAGTCCCTTTAATGCTTTTAAAGTGTTAATAAGGGCTGGCGATATTTCATCTTTATCATCTTTAACTGTAACGAGAAATTCCACATCCCCTTCAGATATTTTTTTCATCGCGCCGATGACAGAATTTTGAAGATCATCCGCAAAGGCATCCATGCTCTGCGCCATTTGACCGATTTCGTCTTTTGTATTCATATTCAGGCGCAGTCCCAGGTGTCCCATACTCATTTCTTCAAGCATATGTGCTGATTTTTTCAGCGGTTTGCTGATAATCGAACTGAGGAATAAGCCTAAAATGATGGAAAGGGCCACGCCAACACCAATGACAATCAGCATCATCATAGTTGCCGTATTTGCCATAGCTGTGTTTGCATCTGATTTAGCTTTAGCGTCTTCCAATTTCATGGTGAGCATTTTCTCAATAGCGGCCTGCTCTGCCACCGCTGCTTTACCAGCAGGGGAATCAGAAGACATCATGGCTACAGCTTCAGCGTCTTTGTTTTGCTTGGCAAGGGCCATAAGCATTTCGAGTTGTTCGCCGTATGCTTTTCGTGTATCAACAAATTCTTGAAATGCAGTCTTCATTTCATCTGAGAGAATGGTCTTCTCATAAGATGCAGACAATTCGTCAATGGCGGCTCTGGCTGCGGCAATTTTATCCAGATTCGCCTGTATGCCCTGAGGGTCATTTGCTATAATCAGGTCGCGCAAATTAACACGCAAGCCCTGAAAATTAATTGAAATCTTAGCAACTTCCGATACAGGAACTGTAATACGTTCATAAAGTTCTGTGTCAGACTGATCCAGTGTCTTTAGATTTACCACGCCCACTGCACCGACTACTGCGGCAATGAGAGCGACGATGATGAACCCGGTTAGTAACTTGGCACTAATTTTCATGTTCAAAAACCATTTCATAATTAATCAACCTCCTGTTGTTTTATTTTTGGTTTTATCCTTTTTAAAATTATCGGCTTGTGTTTTTTACGTTTTCCAGGGAGTTTAGCAGGGTTTTCTTGCAGTTCGATTTAAGTGGATCTCCATGGCCAAAATATATGGTTTCAATTTTCTTTTTCGCAATGTATTCCAACGCATTTACAAATAGTGGCTCGTAGGTATTATATCTTGCTAGGATTACAAGTGGCGTGTCCCCTGCGAATAGGGCCTTTTCTTCCTCACAGTATAAACATATGGAATCGTTACTGTGCCCTGGCGTGTAGATGACTTCGAATTCTCTGTCTGCAATTTTAAGTAATTCACCACCTTTTAGAATGATATCAACATTCTGTAAAATAGGAGCTGCTGCGATTATTTTGGGATTATATCTTTTTTTTATGATAGGGATAAGACTTGAATGATCATAATGGCTGTGAGTCAATATGACCTGTTCTACACGCTGTTTTCCGACACCGGTTGAGGCATTGTCTATTCTTTCAAGAATGGCCGTGTCTCTTCCAACATCTATAAGCGTATTGACATCATTCAGTGCGTTCCAGTTTCCCGTAATCAGGTAGACATTGGATGTGTATACTTTGCTGTTTCTGGTTAGATTCTCTACCTTCATTTTATTCTATTGGACGCTTTTTAAAGAGCTGCGCATTGGATACAACGGGATCAAAGAGGTGCTCAACATCCTTTGGAAGCTTTTGGGTCTGTTCCATTGCCAAATATCCTCCCTCGATAAGGGAATCATAAAACATTTTTATAACCTCGATCCGCTGAGCTTCATTAAAGTGGAGAAGCACATTCTTGCATAAAATAAGGCCAAAATCATTACCAATGCTATTTAGCGTCAATAGATCATGTCTTCTGAAGCTAACTGCTTTTCTAATTTCATCAATGATCCTGTAATGATCTTCTTTCTCATCCTTTACAAAATATTTTGCAAAAATATCTTTTGGTATGCGTTCCACTTGCTCTCTTGGATATATGGCATCCTTGATAATGGTATCAAAGAGATTGCTCCCGTCGATATCCGTTGCCTTGATTTTCACATTTCTAAAGTACATATGTCCAATTCGCTCACTAAGCAGAATCGCCAGTGTATAAGGTTCTGGTCCCATGGCACACCCAGCATCCCAAATGTTAATATGGCTTTTCGCTCTTAAAGTGGGCAGCGCATGGTCGCATATCATTTCAAGGGTCTGTAAATCTCTAAAAAAGTAGGTAAATGCCATGGCTTTCTTCCTCTCTATACACCAGCTACTGCTTTGATCTCATCATCTGACAATAGTTTCTCGCAATCCAATAAAAGCGTTACCTCGTTTTGGATTTTTCCAATCCCTTTAATATATCCATTATCAATGCCTGTTTTGTTGCTTGGCGGCGGCGCAATATCTTCATCCGGGATGGTTAAAACTTCTGTGACCTGGTCTACAATCAAACCCACTGATACTTCATCAATGTCGATGACTACTATACAAGTTCTGTCACCATAAGGTATCGGCTCTTTTTTAAATTTAAGCCTCATATCGATGACCGGTATAATCTTGCCTCGAAGATTGATAATCCCCCTAACATAGATTGGCACCTCGGGTACCACAGTAATGGCCTGCATTCCGATGATCTCGGTGACATACTTGATCTCCATGCCATACACTTCTTTACCCAGTGCAAATGTTAGAAACCGTCCATGCTGGGTGTCTTCTTCCTGATTGATTTTATCTTCCTGATTATCAGACATTCTATCAACTCCTCTTTTAAAAATAACTGCCGATATTAAATATTCCTACATTTAGTATCGGCAGTTTTTTGTATTACTTGACATGTATTTTTATATTTTTAAAGGATCCCTTCAAGCAGTGCGACTTCCTCGTTTTTAAGGAGTTTAAGTCCCTCCAGCAAAAGGATGACGTCGGTACCGGATTTTCCGATTCCCTTAATATACTTGTTTTCAAATCCCGTCTTATTGCCTGGCGGCGGCGCGATATTTTCATCCGCAATTGACAGTACTTCTGCCACATTATCCACAATCAGACCAACCGAAACATCGTTGATATCGATGACAACGATACAGGTTCGATCATCGTAAGGCACTTCTTCTTTCTTGAATTTAAGCCGGACATCAATGACAGGTATGATCTTCCCCCGAAGATTGATGATTCCCTTGACAAAAACAGGCACTTCCGGAACTTGTGTGATCACCTGCATTCCAATAATCTCCGTGACATGCTTAATCTCAATGCCAAAAATCTCTTTTCCAAGTGTAAAGGTCAGAAATTTCCCGTACTGGGTATCCTCTTCCATCATATTGCGGTCTAAATTTTCTTCAGCCATTGTTGCCAACCCCTTTCTTTATATTCCCTTACTAAAATTCATCTGAGTACAAGGTGTTAAATATATCGGCGGAAAAATGAAAAACATTATCGCAAAACTTTTATTTTCAAAATTCCTTTTATAATGACTTTGAGATTTTATAAATGTAGTAATCCCATATTTTACATTTCGCAAATGATATTATTCAGTGATTTTACTTTCATGAGTCCTGTAGCTACATCAAAATAGACAGTTCTGCCATAATCGAGGCCTGTATCCTCGGCTAGAATGGATATCCTTTGATTCCTAAGAATGGTTTTGACGCTTTCTACATTCCTGATCCCTATCGAACCAATTTGAGAATTCCCCTGAACGGCGAACATCTGAGCACCGCCGGCAATTTTTGCTGTGATCCTTCGAATATCAGCACCGTAACTCAGAAGAGACTGAATGAGGTCTATAATAGCCGTATCTGCAAACTTCATCCTGTTGATGCTCGTTTGCACAAACTGGGTGCTATCTGGCAGCATGATATGGGCTAGCCCACCAATCTTGATATTTCTGTCATACAAACAAATCCCAACACAGGATCCAAGTGCATGTGTGACAAGAACATTCGGGTTTCGCGTCATTTTACAATCAGAAATGCCGACAACAACCAACTCACTCATAGCTCAAGCCCCAATCTTTCCATGATAGTTTTGAGCGTATCAATTTCAGCGAAAAGAATGATGCTGCTCTTCAGTTGGTGTGCTTCCCCAACAAAATCTTCTTCAATGAACATGACTTTATCTCCTAAGGTTCCAAATTCTATGAGGGGAACGCTCATCAGCGCCCCAGCCATGTCTATAGCCACGTAGGGCACGGATACTTCTATTCTAAGTCCAGTTAGCGTTGCAATGGAGTTTATGTACGAGGAAGATAAGATATTACCAATCTCTCTGATCGCAGAGAGTTTGAGTTCACTCAATTGTTCAGCATCCTCCTCATGGCCATGGGTCAAAAGCTCCGTGATGCCTTTAGCATCCTCCATATTAAGCAGAAACATTATTAGCCCATTGGCTTCCCCGAGGAAATTCACCAATACCCCAACAGTCATGGCTTCGGCGCCGCCAAGACTATTTACTGCCGATTCAAAATCCACAATCTTTACCTTCGGTAGAGAAATTTGCACCCGGTCATTCAGGATGGTCGCTAAAGCTGTTGCCGCATTTCCCGCGCCGATGTTGCCAATCTCTCTTAGCACATCCAGCTGTTCGTCGTTCAGTTCTTCATAGTTATTAAACATTGTTACACCTCGTCTTACTTGTGTCTTGATCCCGCTTTAACGCGGACGCAGGCTTTTGTGATTGCTGAAATCACATCAGTCTCATACTGTTTTTTATAAATACTGAGCTGAGCAAACTGCTTGCCGGCCACCGTGGTGATGTATTTTGATGGCAGTGCGTTGAGAGCCAAGGCTGCGATATCATTAGCACAAGTAGCACACATACAGACATTCATGCGCTCCATGATCTCTCGAAGCTTATCATGAACCAGAACCTCTGACACATTGATGAGCAATGGTTTTTCTTCTGGTGGCGCCACTTTTGTTTCAGTTGCCGTCAAGTTTTCAGCTTTTGGCTCGGGTATGGCTGGCTCATTCAATTCTGTCTCTTCCATTTCTTCTACTTCTTCAGACACCTCTTCGCCCTCCCCTTCTTTTGAGATTAATTTGAGCACGTGCTCCGTCTTGTTGGTTTTTTTCGCCATTTCAATTCATTCCTTTCTGTCTTAACAGTTCCTTGACGAAATCCCGATAATCATTGGCGGAATTTGATTTGGTCGCATAGGTATAAATGCTTTCACCGTGGGCGGGCGCTTCTGCAACTGCCACGGAAGACCTGATTTTCGTCTCAAACACGATGGTATTGAGCTCTTTTGCTATAGTTTCAGCCATTTCAGCCACTTCTCTTGTCAGCAGTCTTCTTTTGTCATATTTGTTCAGAAGAATGCCAAAAACTTTGATGCTGGGGTTATAGACCTTTTGCACCAAATCGATGGTTTCTCTTAGCTGGGCGATACCTAAAAGACTAAGAATCTCTGGAACCATTGGTATGATAAGGCTTGTGGCCGCCGTATAGGCATTGACCGTCAGAATATTCAGAGCCGGCGGCGTATCGATGAGGATAAAATCGTAATCCGGAAGAGCCGAGGCTATGGCATTTTTAAGCAGCAACTCTCTACCCACTTTATTAAACTCATGCTCAGCACTGCTCAGCATGATATTGGATGGGATAATGTCGATCCCATTATTTCTTTGTATGATTTTTTCTATGGGCAAAACACCCTTCATTAATTCATAGACCGTAGGGCTGTTTTCAATCTCAGCGCCAAGGCAAAAGCCCAAATTGCCCTGAGGATCCATATCAATAGCAAGCACCCTATAGCCATTGTCCGCGAGGCCAGAAGCCAGAGCACTGGTTGTAGAAGTCTTGCCCACGCCACCCTTCTGGTTCGTCACTACTATGATTTCTGTCATATCTTTTCCTCCATCAGCATCGATCTATTTTACTCATTATTTGCCATAAATGATCTTTCATTATTTTTTTGTCTGCTCGCTTCAAATGTTTGCTATCTGCTGGTTTTTCTATAGTTTTCAATCTCAATTTTGAACACATACTCGCAAATACTCTGTTGCTGGCTCTCGCTGAGATTGATTAATCTGCATCCATATTTATACTTGTACTCAATATTACCGTGATCCGTTTCTTTTCTGAGTACGATGGCTTCCACAGTAAAAGGCCTCTTCCCCTGATTGAATTCAAAAAAGATGGTCTGATTTCTGAAAAATCTCCTGTTGGAAAAGAAGCAGATGCCACCAACGCTGACATCCCTGGTTTGTATGACATCATCGACAATCATCTCGCGCTTGGAAATGTGGTTTCTGTAGGCCTTGACTAATTTGCTCTTAAACTCGGCCTTCACCTTGATGTTTTGACGTCTTTCCTCAGTTTCAGAAAGGTCCAGAATCTCGAGATTGATCTGAAGATCAGTCGATATGGTCACCATACCTTCCATGATGACAATGCCGTCCTTCAAATACCCAATAGCTCTTATTAGGGTTTGATGCTCCATTTTTGGCAGGTCAATTCCCCTAAGCATGACCCGGTTACCTTCAACGCTGCAGTTTTTGGTTGACAGGATGATTTCCTGATCGACGGAATATAAATCGACTTTTATGTAGTTTTGCTGATCGATTTGTTTATCGTTTTGTCTGTCATTTTCTCTTTCGTTCATTTCCTCACCCGCTACTCAAAATTTATGCCTATAAAGTGCCATGAAGGATTTCGTCATTGTGACAATATATTCTGCAGAAGTCCATTCCACCCTCTTCAATTCTCAGTTTTTGATCACCAAAGCAGACTTTTACGCCAGGGTATATTTTCCTTTTGCAGGTTACGGTCCCTCTGTAAATAGTAGATTCGCCGTTTCCCACTTTTTCGATTTCAGTGTCAATGCAGGCCAGCCGATTTTCCAGCAAGTGGACTTGTTCGCGCAGTTTTTTCAGCTGCTCAATAATCTCCTGGCTGATGTGCCCTTTGTCTATAATTTTGGCAATATTGCCGGCACTTTCCACAAGCAGGCCGACGGTACGTGAGCATTGATCTTTTTCCTGAATCAATGTAGCCATTTTATCCTTGTCGATGATGCGAACGCCCAATATTTCTATGCACGTGACGCTTTCGCTTAAATTTCCGATTTCCTTGGCTTTAAGTTCACCCTTGAGCCGGATATCTCCCCCAAACAGGACTTCCTTGCTCCCAGACAGGGCAATGTTGCCATGGCAAATGACTTTGCTGTCTATGATATAGTCCGTGAAAATGTTTCCATTCACTTGCACACTGGCGTTTTCAATATATTTGCAGGCCAGATCTCCGCCAGCGAAAATCAGGTCTCTTCCCATACCATTGATGCCTTTTGCGATTTGGATATTGCCCTCAGCCCGAAGTTCTGCTTCCTCGACCACGCCGCGAACGATGATATTGCCGCCGGATTTCACACTGAAACCACTGCATACATCTCCCTCAATGGTCACGTCTCCGGGGAAATTGATATTTCCTGATAGGATATCCACATTCCCACGCAAATGAAACTGCTCACTGATGTCGATTCTGTCCCCGGCATATTTGATCAGGCCATCACGGAGCGCGATAATCTGGGTTTTGTCTTCACTGAGTGCTGTATTTAATCCTATGGGCAGGTAGGCATCTTTGCCCTTTAAAGTCGGGACTTTCTGTCCTAAGATGCTGATTCCTGGTTGGCCCTCCGTAGGCGGAACGATTGTTCCTAAAATTTGGCCCTTTTGCGCCATCTGAAAGTGGCTGATATTCTTATAGTCAACAGTCCCCTCTTCGTTGTATTCAGGCTTATAATCCTTGTCTTTCTTGATATGAAGCAGGACTTCTCCGTCACTTCCCCTAACCGGACTGATGCCCTTGGCAATCGCAAGATTCAGGTCATAAACAGGTTTTTCCGAGAGCTTTTCGAGCATTTGTTCCTTGATGCCAAATATGACCTTGCGCTCACTAAGAGCCTCCATCATCTGCTTAATGCTTGGCCCGGACATACCTTCCGAAGGCTTCTCAAGCCTTATATGACAGGTCTGATGATCCGATCCAACTTGAATCACGATTCCCGCATAAGGTCGATTCTCCAAATTCAGATCTTCAGTGTTTTCCATTATTCCCTGATTTTCCATATCTTCCCGATTTTCCTGCATTTCATTATTCCCCATATTTCCTGATTTTAAATATCTGTTTTATTCCCCCGAAGTAATTTTGGTCATGACTTACCTCAGCTGATTGACGATTTTTTCAATTTCATCAGCAGTCTGGATGATCTTGGCGTTGAATGAAAAGGCTTTTGAGGCCTCGATCACTTTAACCATCTCCCTAGATATATCGACAGAAGATGCTTCTAGATAACCCGAACGGATGGTTGTGGTCAAAGATTTTTCAATTTTGCCTGCATCTTCTCCTGCTACATAGTTATTCCCGCCGATTTGTTTAAGGGCATAGGGATTGGGAATGTTAAATATGCCAATTTTTGTGGCATCGTAGGTCATTTCACCCGTGATGGGATCCTTGGTTAATGTGATTCTTTTATTGGTTTCATCCAGCACATAATCTCCAGCAGAATTGACAAGAGACGTGTTGGCCGCATCTATCCCGAGCCTGAAGCTACCGTCTCTGGTATAAGTGATTGCCGCCGTTTTTTTGTCCTCAATGGCAAAAAATCCCGGTCCCATCAAAGCGCAGTCCGTTTCTACATCGGTCTTAGTCAAGTCACCCTGGGTAAAGTCGGTGCCTGTTCCGCCAATTCGAACGCCACTGCCGCAGCTTACTGCACCGAGAGGATTATTGATGTTGGCGTAAAGCAAATCGGAAAAGCTTGCATGTTGTGCCTTGAACGCAGTTGTACTGACGTTGGCCATATTGTTTGCGATGATATTCATATTCGTCTGCTGGGCATTAAGTCCTGAAGCCGCAGCGTAAAAGCCTCTGATCATGGGATGCCTCCTTCGTTAACCGATTCTGCCGATTTGGTTGGCAGTAATCTCATTGATACGATCATATATTTTTAAAATCTGACTGCAGGATTGAAAATTCCCCTGATTCGCTATGATTCGGCTCATTTCCTGGGCCAGGTTGACGTTGGACTTCTCTATAGCCCCCTGGGCAACTTTCGTCAGTTTGCCGTCAGCCTGGTCATAGCCGGCTTTACTGATCATGACCGACTCAGTCACCTTTTCAAAAGTGGCGTCAGCTTTAGGTTTGGCGATATAAAGTTTTTCTTTGAGCGTCTTGGCATCGGTTATATTTCCCTGGGCGTCCACGGAAAATTCCGCACTCGGAATCTGTATTTTCCCTTTGCTTTCATTCATGACAAAGCCTACTCCCGGAAGCACCAGGTAGCCTTCCTTGTCCATGGCAAACTGACCATTTCTAGTAATCATTTCCGTGTTTTTATCATCCTTGATGAGGAAAAACCCTTCCCCATTGATGGCCATATCGACGCTTCTGCCTGTTGGCTCCATGTTCCCCTGAGTGAGATCCATATAGTCTGAACTCAGCACTTTCATATAAGTCCCCTGACCAATGTTTTCAGCTCCGCTGCCCTGATTATCGGCGCCTAGCCTTGCAATCATTTGCTCTCCAAAGGCCATGTTCACAGTGGACTGGCTCTTGTACCCTGCCGTTGTGGCATTGGCTATGTTATTAGAAATGATATTAATGCTCTTTTGCTGGCTCAGCGCGCCGGATGCCGCTGCATAAAAACCTCTAACCATGATCAGTCCCTTGCCTTTCTCAATTTTAATAATGATTTAACTTGTATTTCATTTTAAGTATAGCCGCCGAATGAATCTGAGATACCCTTGATTCGCTGATGGCAAGGATCGTGGCTATTTCTTTAAGCTTCAGATTTTCATAATAGTATAAAGACACCACTTGTCTTTCACGTTCATTGAGCTGCTCTATGGCTTCGCCCAATTTTTCTCTAAGCTCACTGTACAGCAGTTGTCCTTCCGGCGAGTACTCGTTGCTGTCTCGCGACCCCAGCGGTGTGGCCTTTTGTATGCTTTCGTAGACTACTTCTTCATAAGACAGCAGAATCGAATTGTGCCTCTGCTCAAGGACTTTTTCAAGATGGATTACCGAAATATCCATCTGTTCCGC
Source organism: Bacillota bacterium (assembly GCA_025361765.1). Taxonomy (GTDB): domain Bacteria; phylum Bacillota; class Clostridia; order Peptostreptococcales; family Anaerovoracaceae; genus JBBRXH01. The sequence goes on along the minus strand of JANYJS010000126.1, from coordinate 13,789 downwards.
TATTTCGGTCTGAGTAGGTTCTCTGCCATAGTCACTGTAGAGTTTGTCATAGACATCGTCCAGTTCTTTAGACAGACTTCTTTGGGTTCTGGGCACCCAGTCCTGCTTTCTCATAAAATCGATGATTGCTCCTCTGATTTTGATAGATGCAAAGGTTTCAAATTTATTACCCATATCGATATCGTATTTTTCAACCGCATCAATCAATGCAACAATTCCCTGATTGACCATGTCATCCAGCTGTCCAAAGTTGTTATAGCTTCCTCTGAATCGCAGGACAATTTTCTTGACTATGCTGGTATATTGCAGAACGATGTCGTTTCTAGCCTCGATGCTTCGGTTCGATCTGTATGCCATCCACTGGGCTATTTGCCGGCTATCCATTTCTTGTCCCACTTCATGTGTCGCTAAATTCATGTCATCACTCCTTTCATACTTTATTTCATGTTGCTGCTATAGCTATTGTCTTAGCTGGCAAGCGCCGCTCTCACTGATCCGATTGACTGTATCTGCATGTTGGCATCTATTTCGTTAAATGACAGGACCGTTAGGTTTGGCTGAAACTGATCGATCAATCGCTTAAAATAGAGTCTGACGATTGGCGATGTCAGGATTACCGGTTCGTTTACTAAGCCCTTAACCCTTTCAATCTGCTCCGTAAGCGACTCAACGATTGCTTGAACGACCCCTGGGTCTATGGCGAGATAGGTGCCATGTTCGCTTTTTTTGATGGAGGACAGGATCATATTTTCGATATCCTGATCCAGAGTGATGACCTTTATACCGCTGCCATCGGTGTATTTTCTGGTAATGGTTCTTTTTAACCGTTGCCTCACGTACTCAGTCAGCATATCCGTGTCTTTTATGTTGATGCCATGGTCTCCAATGGTTTCAAGGATGCTTTCCATATCTCTGATCGGTATGGACTCTCTCAGAAGATTGATCAAAACCTTCTGCAGATCCCCGATGGCTATAACGCCTGGAACGATATCGTCCACGATAGCCTTGTTGGTTTTTCTCACATTGTCAAGAAGCATATTGATGTCCTGTCTGCCCACCAGTTCGTGAATGTGTCTCTTGATGATCTCGGACATATGAGTCACTATGACGGATAAAGGATCAATCACTGTGTAGCCATAAACCTCGGCCATTTCCCGCTGGCTTTCCGGAATCCACTTGCCCGGAATACCATAGGCAGGCTCAATGGTGTCGATGCCATCTATCGGCTCGGAAACATTGCCAGGATCAAGAGCCAGATAGTAATCCACCAGCACCTCACCCTTTGCAACCTCTTCACCCTTGATTTTGATCAAGTACTGGTTCGGGTTGATTAGACCATTGTCCCTAAGTCTTACGGTCGGGACCACTACCCCCATATCCATGGCGAACTGTTTTCTGAAAATAATAACTCTATCTATAAAACTCCCCCCGTTTTTTTCATCCACAAGAGGGATTAGAGAATAACCGAATTCCATCTCTATGGACTCAACATTCAGCAGTTCATAGACATTGTCTATATTGCGATAATAATTGATGTCGCTGATATCCTCTTCCGTGATTTCCTCAGCCGCTGCCGCTGTTATGCCGGTTAATCTCTCCCTGGCTCCGGATCGAAGAAGTATGACGCCAAGAACAATGAGAATCAAGGCGAGAAATAAAATCTGAATAATCGGTGCACCGGGAATGAGGCACATGAGCATGATGACACTCCCGGAAATAATCAGTACTATCGGCTGAGAGAAGAACTGCTTTTTGATATCCTGATTCAAGTTGCCTTCTGAAGCCGCCCTTGTGACGATCATGCCTGTAGCCGTTGAAATCATAAGTGCCGGGATCTGTGAAACAAGCCCGTCTCCGACGGTGGCTATTGAGTAAACCGAAAGCACCTCAGTGAAGCTCATGCCGCCTTGCACCATACCAATGATGGAACCGGCAATCAGGTTGACCACGGCGATGATGATAGAGGTAATGGCATCGCCCTTGACCAGTTTGGTAGCACCATCCATGGCGCCGTAGAATTCAGATTCTCTTTGGATCTTTTTTCTGCGTTCCTTCGCGTCCAGTTCAGTGATAATGCCCGAACTCAGGTCTGCGTCTATGGCCATCTGTTTTCCAGGCATAGCATCCAGTGTGAATCTGGCGGCGACTTCTGCGATTCGTTCAGCGCCTTTTGTAATGACGATAAACTGTACAATGACAATGATGATAAAGACAAGAAAACCGACCACCGCATTTCCGCCAAGTACGAAGCTGCCGAAGGTGGCTATGACCTGCCCCGCTTCTCCTCCGTTTGAAAGAATCAGCCTGGTTGAAGATATATTAAGTGAAAGCCTAAGCAGCGTTGTAATCAAAAGCAAAGAAGGAAAAATGGAAAATTCCAGCGGGCCCCCGATGTACATCGTCGTCAGCAAAATGATCAAAGATACGGCGATACTGACAATGAACATGAAATCAAGGAAAAATGCAGGCAGCGGTATGATAATAAGCGCAATAATGAGAACAACAAACACTACCGCGAGATTGTTGAATACCTTCATGATTTCCCCTTCCTTTCTCCGTAAATCCATGCCATCAGCTCGGCTACGGTCTGATAAAATTCCACCGGTATATAGTCGTTGACATCAACCAGTTCATATAAGCTGCGAGCAAGCGGTCTGTTCTCTACAATAGAGATTTTATGTTCTTCAGCCACTCTGATGATTCTTGCCGCCATATAGTCCTGTCCTTTAGCGACCACAATCGGCGCCAGGTCTTTATCGATGTTATATTTTAAAGCCACAGCAAAATGGGTCGGATTTCGAATAATGACATCCGCGGTAGGAACCTGCTGAATCATGCGGTTCATACTCATCCTCTGCTGCTTTTCTTTAATTTTCCCTTTTATGAAGGGATCCCCTTCAGTCTGTTTATATTCGTCTTTGACTTCTTGTTTGGACATCTTCAGTTTTGTTTCATAGTCATACCACTGATAGAGGTAATCCAGTATGGCTACCGCCACAAAAATCAAGCAAATGCTGAAAACCATGGCTAAAATTTTGTCTTTTAGAAAGACGATCGTCTCAGGTATCCCCACATCCAGTAGTTGGGGCGTTATGCTCAGCAGGTTCTTAAAATTGATGTAAATAATAAAAATAATGACGCTGATTTTGATTATGGATTTTACCAGTTCTACGGCTGACCGGAGAGAGAACAGCCTTTTTGTTCCCTGTATGATGCTGATCCTGCTGTATTTAAACTTGATTAGGTCCCCGGATATGAGAAATCTTGTCTGAACCCCTGTCATCAGAATCACTGTGACGGCTATGATGACCATAACCGGCAAAGCCGAAATAAAAAATACTTTTAAGCCACCCACCAGGATTGAAAACAAAACCGGTGGCGTCAACTGATATACGGAGGCCACTCTTTCAAGCTGGTCTAAATAGAGGTAATAGACCTGCCTGACGATAAAACCGCCCACCTTGTTAATCGCGTAAAAGGATATAATCAATACGACGATGCTGATGACATCTTTGCTTTGAAAGGCGTTACCTTTCTTGCGCTCATCCTGCCGCTTTTTCGGGGTGGCTTTTTCGGTCTTGTTCGATTCTGCCAAAGTGATCTCCCCCCCTTCTCAACGATTATTGAAAGTAAGTCAGCACGCTTTGGGTTCCTGACAGCATGAACTGGTTTGTTTTGCCTATAAAAGTCACTAATGACGGAATTATTGTCAGGATTACAATGGTTCCAATAATAAGCTTTGCCTGAAGGTTTAGGGCAAACACATTGATATGGGGAACCACCTTCATGATAATACCGACGGCTATTTCAGCTATAATCTGCGTCACTATGAGGGGCAGCGCCAGCTGAACCGCATAAATCAGGACGTATCCAAAGAGTTCGATGACATATAATCCAATTTTGCCACTAATCGGCGTAAGGCCTATTGGCACGAGGTCGTAGGATTTAGCAGCAATGGATAAAAGCTGTATGTGACTGTTGGTGACAAAAAAGAGCAAGGTATACATGATCGTAATAAGTTTTCCGTTGATGGAAATTTGGGAGTTGCTGGATGGGTCATACATGACAGCCATCCCAAGACCCATTTGAAGGTCGATGATTTCTCCGCCAATATTGAAAACTGCCATAAACAGCTGAGTTATAAAACCAAGCGCGAAGCCAACTGCAAGTTCCTTCATAATGGCGAAAATGAGTTCCAGCGTCGTATAATCCAGTACAGAAATATCTGCATTGCCATTTAGCAGGCTAATGGCTATTCCTAAAGAAAGGCCAACCTTAACCATGGCCGGAACGCTTCGTCTCCCGAAAATCGGATTAAAAAATATCAAGCCTCCTATCCTGCAGGAAATGAATAAAAATATCATGTAGCTGTTTAAATCTATACCCAATTTTATCTCTCCAAGCTCCCGCGCTGCTTTGCTTCATGTCTGAAATGTCTATATAACCACCGTGATGAGTTCAAATACCCTGTAGACCAAATCCACCATCATCTGGAGCATCCAGCCGCCGGTGATGATCATAATCAAGCCTATTGCTAAGAGCTTTGGCACAAAGGTCATAGTCTGCTCATTTACGGAAGTGGCTGCCTGAAGGATTGAAATGATAAGCCCTACAAGTATGCTGACTACTAAAATTGGTCCGGATACCAGAAATCCCGTCATGACCGCATCTCTGAAAATGCCGATTAATTGTCCTGTGTCCATAACGCGCTTCCTTTCGTCAGTTATAAGTCATAATCAAAGTTCTAATCAGCAGTCCCCAGCCGTCTACTACGACAAAAAGCATGATTTTAAAAGGCAGCGAAATCATGACAGGCGGCAGCATAATCATCCCCATAGACATCAGGGTGCTGGCCACGATCATATCGATGACCAAAAATGGAATGAAGATCAAAAAACCGATGATAAATGCGCGCTTGAGTTCGCTGACAATAAAGGAGGGCACCACGATATCCATAGGCAGCTCCTGCATCGTTGCATTTTCAAGGCCCGGTTTTGTGGACAGTCCCTTGAACAACTCCATTTCTTCGCTGGTTGTCTGCTTAAGCATGAACTCCTTAAGCGGTATGGACGCCTTTGCAATAAATTCCTCTGTCTGGATCACTCCATCGTTATAAGGCTTGAGGGCCGTATCATTGATTTCTGTAATCACTGGCGACATGATAAATAAAGTTACGAATAAAGCAAGCCCAATCAGGACCTGGTTTGGCGGGCTCTGCTGAAGCCCCAGAGCATTTCTTAAAAACGAAAAAACAATGATGATTCTCGTAAAGCAGGTCATCATGAGCAGCAGAGATGGTCCTAGGGTAATCAGCGTCATGATCATGATGATTCTCACCACGTCAGAACCTTGACCATTCAGCGAAATATTCAGTCCGTTTGTAGTGGCATAGGCGAAATCCGTCATCATGAAGACTCCGGTTAAAGCTATGACTAGAAGAACGGACATTTTAAAGGCTGCTTTTTTAGTGATCATTTTTATCTCATCAGATTTTGTCATTCCAGTTTCCTTTTTGCATCTTTTTTTTGACTAATTCCATGAAGTTATCCTTTTCTGCGCCAGCCTTACTGTCAATCAGAATGGGGACTTCCAACTTTTGGAGCAATTGAATGTTTTTATCGCTCATGCCAATCATGTACTGCTCACCTGAAACCTCTACAATCAGGATTGATCCTGTATTGCTGACAATGAGCCTGTCTATGACCCTGATATGTTTCCCTGAAGCCACGGAGCCCATTTTCCCTGCATACCACTTACTGGCATAAAAGGTGAGAAGGATGACCAGGAAGGTTCCGGCTATGGCGAAAATGATGGAAAATACGTCTGAAGCCATAGTGTTTTCCTCCTTATGACCCCAGCACGTTCTTAACCGTCTGAACCAGCCTGTCTGGCTTGAATGGTTTGACTATGAAGTCCAGAGCCCCGAGTTTGATGGCTTCAACGACCATGCCTTCCTGCCCCATGGCAGAACACATAACGACTTTAGCTGAAGGATCTTCAGCCTTAATCGCCTGCAGCGCCTGTATGCCGTCCTTGATCGGCATGGTGATATCAAGAAGAACCATGTCCGGTCTGTGCTCCTTGAATTTAGCGATGGCGTCTTCTCCATCTCCAGCCTCAACAAAATCTGTGTAGCCCGCTTTTTTCAGATTGTCTTTGATCATCATCCGCATGAAAGCAGCGTCATCGACCACTAATATTTTTCCCATTTTTTCATCTTTCCTTTCCTGTAACGATTCTTGGCAACAATCTATAATTCAATAATAGCTTCTTTTGACCTGACAATTTCTGTGATCCTGACGCTGTAGTTGTCATCGACGACGACAACGTCTCCCTTGGCAATGAGTCTGCCGTTTGCCATAACATCGACCTGGGCTCCAGCCTGTCTGTCCAGTTCGATGATATTGCCCTGGGTCAGCTCGATGATATCCTTGATTTTCTTTCGCGCCCTGCCAAGCTCAACTGTCAATTGAATCGGCACCGACATAATCAGCTCCAGGTTGTTTGATCCAAAATCATAGGGGGCGAAGTCCACAGTCTCCAGCGGCTTATAATTATATTCCTGTGCTTCTACCTGTTTTTTCGGCGGAGGTTGTGATGCTGGCTCCTGCCTCCGAGGTGGCTCCTGCCTGTTTTGCGCCTCCTGCCTGTTTTGCGTCTCCTGCCTTGCCGGCTGCTCAGCCATTTTTTGCGGAGCTGGCGGCGGGGGAGCAGCTTCTGGCACTTCATCCATGTTGTTGGCACCGAGGGACATAGCGATAATCTCTCTGGCCAACTCCGGCTCAAGAGCGCTGATAAACTCACTGTCTACAAGGCCCTCAATCACGAGGCTGAACTTGACACTGACGATTTCGCTTCCCTTCATAGCGAATAATTCTGCCGCGCTTTTTGTGTTTTCAATGTTTAGAATCTCCGGCGGCGAAATATTGATGACGTGCCCCAGAAATGACGCCAAGGCACTGGCAGCTGATCCCATCATTTGGTTCATGATTTCACAGACCGCACTGGTACTGATTTCATCAAATACAAATTCTTCGTCTGGATCGAGGGAAAGTAGGTGTACTAGAATATTCTGAAGATCCTCCTTCTTTAAAAGCAGGACATTGGAGCCCGAAATCCCCTCAACGTACTTGATTTGAACACCGACTACGGGTTCGAAATCCGGAAAATTAAAATCAGCGACATCAACGGACTCAATGCGAGGCGTGGTGATGGTCACTTTCTTGTCAAGTATGGTGGACATTGCGGTAGCGGCAGCTCCCATACTGATATTCATCACTTCCCCGATGACGTCTATTTCCATGTCGTTCAATTTCTGTGATCCGTTTATATCACTGGTCATCTTTCAGCCTCGCTTTCTCTCTTAAGTACTTCTTTTATGATAATCGCCTTTTTTTTATTGAAGGTTCCTACTTCACCTTTAAACCAGGTTTCGTCTTCAATATTGATGGATACCAAGGCGTTGTTCAGATTATCAAGTCTTATGACGTCTCCGACTTCAAGCTCTATAAGGTCCCGGGACAAGACCTCTGCAGTCCCCAGTATCCCACGCATCTCAATGCTGGATTTTGTGATCTCCGAAATAATGGCGGTTTTCCTCTGATCCTCTGTGGACCCATCACTTCCGCGCCGGGTGGGTTTCTTTGTCTGGGCTTGACCGATTATTTTGAGCAAGCTGTCAAGTATTATGCCGGGAATGCAGATGTTGATTTTGCCCATGGTTTCATTGATTTGAATGTTCATGACCACGATGACTACGTTTTCATCAGCGCTGATTCCCTGAAGTATGCGTGAATTTGTTTCTATTTTGATCAGCTTTGGCCTAATTTCCACATAATCAAACCAGGAATTTCTCATGAGCGGGATCATGCCCTTGAACAAATAATCTAAAAGTCCGTACTCGATTTCCGAGTACTCCCGGTCTACCGGAAGGTGCTTCCCGCCTCCGCCCAGCATCCTGTCAATGGCACAAAATCCAATGTCCTTAGACACATTCATCAGGATCAGGTCTTCATCGTCCTCTTTGTTATTGATGGCGAAATCAACCAGTCCAATCAGAACCGAATCCGGAAGCGCGTTGTTGAATTCATGATACTGCTGCTCTTCAACCTCGATGAGCTCGATTTTGCAGGCAATCTGCAGTATCCCGGTTATAAAAGAGGAAAGGATACGAGAGTAGTTTTCGTAAATGCTGAATAAAATTTTCAGCTGTTCTCTAGTGAATAATTTTGGGCTTCTGAAATCGTACTCTTTGACTTTCTTAACAAATTGTTCCTGTTCAGCCACTTCAATGTCTTTAGCGCCGCTGATCAAGCTATTCAGAAGACTGTCAATCTCGCTTTGAGATAAAATATCCGCCATCCCGTCTCCTCCCTCCTTCTAGTATTTTTGCTATTTTGCCTGCTTTGTTTTTTCGTTAAGTTTTTAATGTTTTGCCTTAATAGCCTATTTAGCTTTCTTTTTATCTCTTATAGAGCTTTCTTTTTATCTCTTATAGAGCTTTCTTTTTATCTCTTATAGAGCTTCCTTTTGTAGGTAATGATCTTGTTCACAACTTCTTCGGCGCTTTCGGTTACCAGGAAGTACTCGCCGCTTATCAGCTGGATTGTGGTGTCTGGTCGCTCTTCAATGACTTCAATAAGATCGCAGTTGAGAATAAATTTCTCTTCGTTCAGCTTTGTCAGATTGATCATGTTTTCCCTCCTCTTTTTAGGATGAACCGGCTGCGCCTGTCCTCTTAAATTCTATTAACGTTTCATGCTGACCAGTTCAGACAGCATTTCGTCTGAAACGGTAATCATTCTGGTGTTGGCCTGAAAGCCTCTTTGAGTGATAATCATTTCAGTAAACTCCCTTGACAGATCCACATTGGACATTTCCAGTGCGCCGGATCTGAATGTTCCTACACCTTGGCTGCCAGGTATGGTTCCGACTGGTTTTCCCGAGTTTGATGTTTCTACATAATAGCCTTCCCCGCTCTGGGAAAGTCCATCAGAATTGGTAAACTTGACGGCTGCAAGACTGGCAATCTTTGTTGGTACGCCTGCACCGGTTCCAACACGTCCAAGAAGCGTGCCATCTGCAATATTCCCAACCTTCTCAAAGGAGGCTTTAGAAATATTCAGCTCAATGTCCCCAAGAGTTAACGGCTTTAATGACGCTGCGCTCCATGTGGCGGTAGGAAGTGTGGTGGGCAGACCGGACTTCAGGAAAGTCGAAACGGTTATTTGGGCCTCCGTTGCTGCGACTGAACCCAAATCATACGTCCCTGTTGTGCTGTAATTAAGTGGATCAATAGAGACTGCAGAGCCTGAGGCTGATGCCAGCACTGTCCCTGTGCCTGCTGTAACTTGGGTCAATGTGACTGTATTGCCTGTACCCGTTGCTGTGAGGCCTGTAAATGTCATGGCTCTTATAGCCGCCGCCTGTTCAATGGCAGTATTAGTGGCGAGGACGCCATAAGCATCACCAAGCCCGCCATTGGCGGCGCTTTTAGCTAATGCATTTGCATAGCTCATAATGGTTCGCCCGCCGACCTGTATCGTTTCTCCTGCCGGCAGCGGATTTGGAAGGTCAAAGGTGGTAGTTCCTTTAACCCCTAAAGTTGCTGGCGTGTCCGGAATGTTTGTTACGCCGGCAGTGAAGGTTAAGGTTCCGACAGCGCCGCCAAAGGTCACTCCGGTTGCATCTGCCTGTGTCACATTACCGGTGCCCATTACGACTTGGGATAATGTAACCACACCGCCTAAGCTGGTAGTTGTGACGCCTGCGCCGAATGTCATCCCTGCTATTGCAGTTGCCTGATTAACAGCCGTATCGACAATGATTCCATGAGCATCTCCTGCCCCCGCATTAGCCGCAGTGCGTGCTGCCGCATCAACGTAGCAAGTGATAGTTTGTCCACCTACCGTTAGTATATCCCCAGCTGCAAGCGGGGTGGAAATTGTAAAGGATGTTTTTCCCTGAACGCCTGGCGTTCCTGCTACAAAAGGAGTGGCAGCTACGCCGGCTACAGTGTTGCTGTTGTTGACAAATCCATCTGCATAAAACTTAATATTGCCAAGGGCATCTTTCTGCCCTGGCACCGCTATGGCATTGCCGTTCAGATCCTTGCCGTTAAGCATATAAGTACCAGCTACCTGATCATAGTCAATCGAGATATCCCCAAGGATATTGGCACCCTGGTCAATGCTGACTCCAGTGATGCCTGCATCCGGCGTAAAGGCGACTTTTGTCACATCGGCTTTCATGGTAACCGAGCCGCTATATAGGGAGGTTGCACTAATTTTATTGCTTGTAAGCCATCCTGTATTGGAGGCCGGGCTCAGGACAGGATCACCCTGTGCAATCCCAGTAATTTCCCCAGTTTGTCCGATGGTGATGCCGGAGTATTTATCCAGTTCTGCGGCAGGGATATTGATGGGTACAAATTTCGAACTGTCCAAAGTACCGTCTGGGTTTAGAAGAGCCTTGCCCGTTGCCTTATCCAGGGGAAGGCCTAGAACCTTGTTGCCGTTGGAATCGACCATATTCCCAAGTTTATCGAATCCTAGAATACCAACACGGGTGTATTTAAAAGAACCGTCTGCATCCTGAACAGCCAGGTACCCTTCACCATTGATATAGACATCCATAGCTCTGTCTGTAGTTGCACTTCCTGCTCTGGTATTAATAACGTCTATGGAATTGACTTTGGCGCCATAACCAAGCTGTGTCGGATTGGTTCCGCCAGAACCGCTGGCATCCGTCGATGGTTCTGATGCTCCGCTGATGGTTTGATAAAATACATCAGAGAAGGTTACCCTGCTGGATTTGAATCCATATGTGTTAACGTTGGAAATATTATTTCCTATAACGTTCATTTTGGTAATATGAGCGGACAGTCCCGAGACTGCTGAGTACATTGATCCTAACATGTTACTTGTCCTTTCTTCTATTCGCTTAACCGTTTGCAAATCCATCTGTCGTTCAGGATCTGCCTAGCTTCCTATCAGTAAGGTCCAGCTATAAAAATACGGCTCCGTCGATATTAGTGAAAACGTTGTTTTTCATATCAGTTTTGTCTACCATGGTGACAACCACCTTGCTTTGGGCATTGACGATGAAGGCAGCCCGATCCATGATGATCAGCGCATCCTTGATGCCCTTCTGGGCGGCTTTATCACAGGCCTCGCTTAATCTTGTCAGTTCGTCCGGCGTCATCTGGATATTGCGTTCTTCAGATCTCAGGCTGGCATGCTTTGAAAACGACACTTCGTTTTTCAGCTTTTCCTGCAGTATTTCCTGAAAGGACCTGCCTGAACCCGGTGGAATATTAATGACTTCCCGGTTGGTGCTTGATTTGACTTTTTCCGCCTGCCTTATAAGGGCATCCGGCATGGCGTAGTTATTGCCGATTATTTGATCAGACATTGCCGCTCGCCTCACTTGTAGCATCCGTGATGTTAATCCCATCTGTGCTGTCCGGTATAATGATTTTTGGTGTCTTGACTTCCATGACGCTGCTGATGGGGTGGTTCACGCCATCCACAATCACTTCTGATTTGCCATTGTAAAGGGTTACGCCTTCTACAATTCCCTTAATTGTCTGCATTACGCCATTATCGTCAATGCTGGCTATGGTGGCTTCTTTGCCGATTAGACCCACGCTGTAAGCTGTGGAGGACATTTTATTTAAGTCTGCAAGTGCCTGAACCATTGAAAATTGTGCCATCTGACCGATGAATTCCGTGTCTTTAACTGGATTTGACATGTCCTGATTAGATAGTTGCGCTGTCAAAAGTTTAAAGAAGTCATTCATGTCCAAAGTGCTTTTGCCAGCTAGTTTTGTTTCACTTGTCGACGATGAGGGCTGAAATGCTGTAATTCCGTTAACTGCCATTGTTTCCTCCTTCTAGACTACTTAGTCCGTTTTATTGGTCATGACCTTCTAGACTGCATAGTCCATTTTGTTGGTCATCATCCTTGAGACCGGTTTTTCTGCCGTTTCTGTTGCCGCTCCAATTCTATTAATGGCTCTCTCGGCGCCAGTCCTTCTGTCCTGTTTCTCGGTCTGCTCCTGGTTTCTTCTCTGAAAGAAGCCCATGCCGCCATTCATGACGTACTGCTGTTCTGTGATGCCCTGGGGAATGGCTGAGATCTGAATATTTTCGACCTTGACGTTTTGAAGTCCTAAGTTTGCCACCAGCTTGTCTACCTGACTCGCCAGTATGTTCTGGGTCTTTGGACTTGCTGCCATAATGTCGATGACCAGCTTTCCTTCACTGATTTTCATCTTGATGTCGATGGTGCCAAGATCTTCAGGCTTAAGCTGCATGGTAAATTCCATGGGGCCTTTTTGCTCTAGCTTGGTCAAAATCTCACGGTTAATCTGCACGTAAGGTTCTGATTTTGCTGCTTCCGGCAGGTTTGTGTTGAAACTGGTTCCGTCGGCACCATAAGCCATAAGCTTTGACGCGTCTTGAGCGCTTGCTCCCACATCCGAATTCATCAGATTTACTGAAGCATCTGTGGTTTTTTTCTCGACTTCCGAAATGCCTTTGATTAGTGCCGCTGAATTTGTTATGGCGGTGTCATCTGTAAGATTCATCAAGTCTTTTCCCTGAATCCGGTTTGATTTGATTTCATTCATGATTTCCTGAACCGACTTCTGTTGCCATACGAGTTCGTCATAAGAGATGTTCGGGTTGCTTTCAGCCAATTTTTCCATCAGCCTAAGTTTGCCCTGGCCATCTTCCAGCTCAGTGATCGTGCTTGAATTTTCAGCTTGCTCAATGCTCGCTTTTAAACCTTCAGCTTTGCTTTCCATAATCCGGTTTGACTTGATTTCATTCATGATCTCCTGTACCGACTTTTGCTGCCAGGCCACAGGATCATAAACCGTGTTTGGACTACTTTCAGCCAGCTTTTCAATGAGTTTGAGTTTGCCAGAATTCGAACCCGCGCTACTCCCTTCGGTCTCTTGCGCCAAAGCTTTGTCCGTCAATTGCATTGTTGTTCCATCGATTGAATTTGCCAATGTGCCAGTTGCCTTTTGGTTCAAAGTTCCAGCTATCTGCTGTGTCGATTCCTTTTCAGCAATTCTATTGGACTTGATTTCGCCCATGATTTCCTGAACCGGCTTTTCCTGCCATAACTTTGGGTCATAAACAACACTCGGATCACTTTCAGCAAGCTTGCCAGTCAGATTAATAAGCCCTGGGTTTCCTTCAGCATTGATGCCTTTAGAAGGGTTTGCCGGGTTCTCTATGCCGCCTGTGCCTTGTACCGAACCTATAGCTTTAGCCTCTTCAGAAATCACCTTGCCGATATTGGCTGTGAGTTCCGCTGATCCTTTAAGCATCGCTGCCAGATTCGCAATCGAAAGTCCTTCTGAAATCTTTGCCCGCTCCGCATCGTCCTTCTCGCTATCGTCAGCCAGCTTGTCTGAAGCCTTATTTTCTCGGGCTTCGGAGACTTCATCCTGCTTGCCTTGTTCTCTGGCAATGCCTTTTTCCAATAAAGCTTTGAATTCAGAAGGTGCTGCTGAATCATCTGCTGACCTTACCGACTTTTGGCTATTATTGGTTGAGCTGACATTTTGGGCATTTTGAGCATTTTGAATCTTGGGGCTGTCATTTCTCATTTCCACGTTCATTTTCTTTACTCCTTTCTTCAAAAATAATTTATTTCAAGGTAATCCTTAAAATCAAGCTTTTCTCAAACTGGCTCCGGCCATAAATTCATCCATCTCCAGTTCGGTCCTTTTAATCGCTGCCTTATTGTATTCATCCAGCTTGGTTTCTCTGAG
>JANYJS010000083.1 GCA_025361765.1 Bacillota bacterium | reverse complement strand
CGACCTTAACAAACCGCATTTTTAGTTACCGACGCTGCTAGTTTCCAAGACAGAGGCAGCGGAAACGACTCTACTGGTTGTCTCATAGGCAGTGGCAACATCACTTCTGCTGGTTTCAGAAGCAACCACAACGTCCCTTGCCCCACCTGTGCCTATAGCCTTCATAATCGTAATGGAAACATTTCCGAATTGATCGGCAGCCGTATAACTGAACAGGAATGGGTTACTATCTGCATCATTGAGCGTCCCAACAAGCAGAATCATATCATTGTCCTTTTGATCTGTATTGATGGTAAAACCTGCACTCTTGAGCTTGTCATAATAAGAAGATGCTTCTTCCTTCGTCATTTCGTTCATGACAACATTGACAGATGAAGGCTGAGTCGCCAGGTCATCCTCTGCGATGGTTTCTGTTCCATTGAGTTTTTGGATGGAGCTAATCATGCTGTCTGGTGCAGGCAGTGTGCTCATGTACTCGCTTGGCCATTCAAGACCGGCGCTGCCGCTTTCCGGTGTCTGACCGTCGGTCTTCACCTCTCCGCCTCCACATGCAGTGAAGCTTAATGCAAGAATCGCTATTAGTAGCGTTAATCCAATTTTTTTAAGCATTTTTCTCTCTCCTTTTCCATAAATATTTCTGAAATGATTTTATCATTTACACGGACATACTACAATGTGATTATACCAAGAAATTCATAACGAGTTTTACCATCATCTCTTTTTCCTTCGGCTGCGATTCTGCAATCATAATTGTAATTGCGACCAGTACCATTTTTCCTAATTGATTGATTCGGTTATTGTTAACGGCATAACCTTACTTATTTACTCTTTTTCTTCTGAAATTTGATTTGCAGATTCAGCCCCTCAGCATATTTTATGAGATTCCTTAGCGTCGGAGAATTATCAACAGTTTCGATTCTCGAAATCATTTGTTGCGTTAGCCCCGATTGTCTTGCTAAATCACTTTGGGAAAAACCCATCTTGTTTCTGATTTCTATGAGTTGCTTTACTACCTCATGCTCATTTTTGGCCTGAACATATGAATGCTGAAGTGCATTGTCATTTTTCAATCTCTCATTAATTCGACTATTTATGTCAACTTTTTTAAATGGCATGTTTATTCACCCCTATTTATTACTTGGATTGAATATATTCGGCCACTCGTTAAGTAGTGATACACATTCATTTTGGTTCCTCCAGAGCGGTATGTTTTTACATCATTTTTGATGTATTCATGTATTGATATTAATCTATTATTTATGCTTATGCAAATAATTTTTTCAAATCCTTTTCGACCCTTGCCTATTTGGTTTAGTGTTCTTTAGTTAGCAAAAAAAGTGAAGCTGTGAGTCTCGGTTTAGTCGCAATGCTCAAAATATAAACTATATTTACAAGCCACTATTCATATAGTAAAATCAATATGGAACATACGTTCTTTTGAAATTTGGAGGGTGGCAGAATGAATATGACATCAGAAGAAAAATCTTATCTAGCTGGGATAGTCGACGGAGAAGGCAGTATTATGCTTATTAGATTTAATAAGAAAAAGTTTCCAGCACCCTGCATATCAATTTCTTCGACATCTCTTGAATTATTAGAATGGATTAAAAACAAAGTCGGGTTCGGTGTAATAAGTGAAAAGAAAAACTATAACCTTGAAAAGCATCATAACTCCTTCACATATGCCGTTCGTTATAACAACGCACTTGAAATGATTTCGGTAATAGAGCCATATTTAGTTATTAAAGAAAAGAAACATCGCGCTCAGATGCTTTTGAGGGACTATAAAAAGTTCACGGTTCGAAACGGTAGGTATACTAAAGATCAGCTTATAGCCAAAAATGAATTCTTAGACGCTTTTTATAAAATATAGGTAAAAAGCCGCCATGCTCAGAAATTTCTTTCTTTGCAGAGCGGCTTTTATTTTGTGGTGAAGGTGGTGGGACACATTTCTCCATTGTCTCCAATGGTGCTGACTATGTCTTGAACTTCAATTACGAAGTCCCCCGGCGTATTATGAAAGCTATAATATCGTTTGAAGCTTCCATCCTAGTACATCCGAAATCGGATGCCTATAAGTCGA
Organism: Bacillota bacterium; assembly: GCA_025361765.1. Lineage (GTDB taxonomy): Bacteria > Bacillota > Clostridia > Peptostreptococcales > Anaerovoracaceae > JBBRXH01. The sequence goes on along the minus strand of JANYJS010000083.1, from coordinate 63,775 downwards.
TACAGAGCTGTTGAATTACTTCACATACTCCTCGGCATCGCCGTCGTCTTCACGTTACGGTTTCACCGATCAAGCCGGATTGTCACTTGCCGTTCACACGGCAAGGCGACCATTTTCTAATCGAACCCACGTCCGAAAGCACATTCACGGGAGTTTCTCCGAGCGCAGCTGATGATTTATTTGTTTCGCTTCTTGAGACGCCCGTCAGCAGGCTTAACTTTCAGCTATCCTATTATTCCCCCGTGCTACTAGGAGCTCACACGGAGTTTTCCTGTATATTTGACGCCCTGGCTAAAACCTACAGGTGAATCCTAGGGGACGAGCTGCTAACTAAGCAGCTAATGCGTAATTATTTTTTGCGTTTATCTTTAAGTTACCGCTTTTAACGTTGACTCGGTGGCAACGGCTCGCTTCTCCGGCTTCAACACCCCCGTCGAAACCTTTACACCCCCAAAATTTAGTAATCCCCTCGGCGGGAATCCTTCATCTGATGCGCCATCCTGCGATCCGCATCTTTTTTAGCAATGGTATCTCTCTTGTCGTAATCCTTCTTGCCTCGTGCCACTGCCATCTCCAGTTTAGCTACCCCTTTTGCGTTCAAATAAACATTCAGGGGCACAATAGTCAACCCTTTTAACATGATTTCTCCCAGCATTTTTTTGATCTCCTTCTTATGCAGAAGCAGTTTTCTGGGCCTCACAGGGTCCACATTATAAATATTCCCTTTGTCATAAGGGCTAATGTGCATATTAAAAATAATCATTTCACTGTCGACGACCTTGGCATAGCTGTCCTTAAGATTCACGTTGCCCTGTCGCATGGATTTGATTTCCGTGCCAGTCAGGACGATTCCTGCCTCATAGACGTCTTCAATGAAATAATCGTGTCTTGCTTTTTTATTGTTGGCTAATATTTTGCCTTGTGCCATTGCTTCATTTCCTTTGTTGTTTATGCATATATTAATTTGATAATATTGTGTTAATACTCATTGGTGCTATAGTGTTGATCCTAAGATATTGATTAGGTGTTCATATGCTGGTTTGACATTTAAGTATAGGCCTACTATTGTATGGTGCCAATTTCATCGAAAGGATAAAGCCGGATTGCCGCTTGCCCAAGGACTGAATTGATGGCAATCTCTCCCAGGCTCGGATCTCTGCTGTCAAGGCTGACTGGTCTATTGTCGCCCATCACGAAAAGGTGACCTTCCGAGACAACTATTTTCCCCATGTCTCCTGGAGTCGCTCCACCGTAGACGTAAGGCTCCACAAGGGCTTCGCCGTTTCTGTAGACAACGTCGCCCTTAACCTCAATCGTGTCTCCAGGAAGGCCGATGACTCTCTTGATCAGATCTTTCTCCCCTCCACCTTCATTTGCGATATGCGCCTTGAAAACAATAATGTCGCCGTAGTTCGGTGTCCCCTGCATATAGGGAATCTTGTTGATAATCAGGTAATTATTTGGCTCAATAGTCGGGTACATGGAGTAGCCTTTGACCAATGTTGGTTTAAAGAATGTGGTAATCAAAAGCGCTATAGCAATGGCTATGACCATGGTTTTTAAAAATTCTAATATGGTTTTTTTCATTTTAATAATCCTATCTTGTTAAATGGATAGAGCCTGAGTACTGCTTCGCCATATATGGCCTTCTCATTCACCATCCCAATGCGCTCATCTCTGCTGTCGGCGCTGTTTTGTCTATTATCCCCCATGACGAAGATCTTTCCTTCCGGAATCACCGTGGGTTTAACAAGCCCAGACGTGTACTGCTCGAAAATGTAGTCTTCGGTCAGCGGCTGTTCATTTCTATAAACTTTGCCGTCTTTAATCTCGATGGTATCTCCCGGAAGGCCGATCACTCGTTTAATTAGACGTTTTTTTTCACCACTAGTCGTCTCGAGATTCGTATTAAATACAATAATGTCTCCATACTGCACTTTGCCGAATAAATAAGCCTGCTTGCTGACAATGAGATAATCATTTTCATGAAGGGTATCCATCATGGAATACTCTTTCACGATTGTTGGCCTTATAAATTGGAGTATAACAACGGCCACTGCTACAGCTATTAAAATATCCTTGGTCCAGGCTAAAATCACTTCTTTTTTCATCATTTCTTCCTACTCATTCGAATAAATCCTTCCTGATATTTTCATATTTCTCTGGCAGGTCGGCTCTGATTTCCTTGCCTTCCATGTATTCTATGGGTGCAATGCACTTTGTGAAATTCAGTCTATAGGCATGTAGGAACTGGGTGGTCAGGCCATACCTGTTTGCAACAGTCTTGTTTGCGAATCGGCTGCCATATTTGGCGTCCCCGATTACTGGAAAACCGGCTTCAGCCAGGTGTACGCGGATTTGGTGAGTTCTGCCCGTCACTAGTTCGATTTCTACCAGAGTAAAACCTCTGCGGCTGATGAGTGGTCTGACTATGGTCTCCATGTCCTTGCCCTCTTCGCTATCCGGGCCAACAATTTTCACTGTATTGCTTCTGCTGTCCTTTTCCATCTTGTCCTTGAGGATGAGCTCAGTTTTCAGTTCCCCTTCCACAATGGACAGATAGTATTTCTTCAGGCAGTTCTTGGTGCGAATCATCTGGTTTAAGCTTTGGACGGTTTTGTTGTTTTTGCCAAATACCACAAGGCCCGTTGTGTTGCGGTCCAGTCTATTGACGGCCGCCGGGGTGAAGGTTTTTTCCCTGCCAGGATTGTAATCTCCGTTTTCGGCCAAATAGCCGCAGACCTGATTCACCAGGGTGTTTTTCTTCTCCGTCTGATCTCCGTGAGTCAGAAGGCCCATGGGTTTTTCGACGATGACCAGGTTTTCATCCTCATAAGCGATGCCGAATTGCCTTTTGGCTTTGTTATAAAGGAGCTTTTTTTGTCTATATGTCTCGACCTCTTCGGAAGCGATGTATAGCTTGATCTCATCTCCAGCCACCAGAATCGTCTCAATAGGAACCCTCTTGTTGTTGACCTTGACATCTTTTCTGATCAGCTTATAGATATAACTCAGAGGAGCCCCTTTTAAAAATTTCTTAAGGAATTTATCCAGTCTCTGGTTATCCTCGTTTTCGCCAATCATAAATTCAAGCATGTTTTCTTCCTCTGTGAATAAAACTTCTGTGAATAAAACTTCTGCAACTTCATGCGCCATATGTGAATAAAGCTTCAGCAATTTCATGTGCCATGAAGTTTAAGTATTCGCATACCTTCGCGAAGTGACTGTAGTAGATTATACATCATTTGAGGGTGAATTGCACCCTGTAACTAAATTTTAATATCCGCGTCAACTATCAGCCTTAGATGGCAATCTTAATAACCATCTCAGAAGTTTTTGACTTTGAATTGAAAAACGATGTGTATAATTATAATTTTTGACTTTGAATTAAAAAATTATGCGTAATTCAATAGTTTTTGACTTTAAATTAAAAATTTTGACATCAGAAATCAGATTGCTTCCACTTCCTTATGTTATTAGGGCATGAAAATAAGAAACCACATTTGTCTTAAATGTATTCAAAATGCTTTTAGATGAAGACAAGACATATCTAAAAGGGGGCGGAGACTGCTATGAGATCCAATGAAATACTCACATATTTTAATGACTCGAAAATTCATCATTTGGATGAATTATACTGTTTGCTTTCATGTAAAAACCCTAATGAGATACCATCGAAAGAGACGTTGCAGAGATTATTGAATCGATTGAAGAATCAAGGTGATATTTATTCTGTTAGCAAAAATATATACGCAAAAGGGGAAAAACAAACCTATGAACCTGCGCATGATATAAAACTTAGAAGATTGGATAATTATATCAAAAATGAATACCCTGAAATAGTCTATATTGTATGGGATACGAGTTGGTTAAAAATATTCAGTCATAACTACTATATGTCCTCATACAGAGTAGTTGAAGTAGAAAAAGGATTTGAGGAAACAATATTTCATCACGTTAAATCCAAATATCCTAATACATTTCTCAATCCATCTGAAAAAGAATATGAAATGTATATCGACAACCCTGAAACCATTATCATTAAATCGCTTTTAAAAAGAGCACCTGTTTTAAAATCCAGTAAAGGTAATTATCCTAAGATTGAAAAGTTAATCGTTGATACCTATGTCGAGAAGGCCGCATTTAAATGGTTGCAGGGCGTCGAATGGAAACGGATGCTTAACAATATGATTGATAGTTGTGAGGTTGACATGACTACTTTAATAAATTATTCATTGTACCGAAAGAATGAACGGATTTTGGAAAATTTCTATTCGACTGTGAAGAATTATCGAAGAGAAACGGATTACATTAATCAATTCTTTCGGTATTTAGTTGGGGAGAATGAAAATGGAATAGACTGGAAAACTGTAAACTCGAAAATTAAAGAGAACCTAATTGCTACATGCTGCAAATGTGAAAACAATCTACGCGCCAAGGAGGCAGTCAATGATAATAGAAAGTAATTTTACTAAGGAATGGCTGGAGCGACAATTGTACTATATCAAAGAAAGAAGTATAAAGGCAGACCCTCTCCTAATCGAAAAGAATATCCATGCTTTACATTTGCTTTAGAAACTTGTAGAAAAAGAACTCGACTTCGTCTTTAAAGGTGGCACTGCATTAATACTGCTTCTAGATGAACCAATAAGATTTTCAATAAAGAAAATAGACAAAGAAGCATATTATCATTGGCGACAAGTTTTAACTAATAAGTCGAAGTGAACCTCCAACGCGAACCCGTTAGGAAATATGGACCGTGGTCATATTCTTGAGAATGTGATATACTTTGAATCGAAAAATGGACAGAGGCTTTTTAATTCAGAGGATTATTCTTGAGGGAGACAAACCAAATGGAAAAATTTAAAAATTTTATTTACGACAAAAATGATATCGTAATAGCCTTGGTGATTATTATCGTGGCCACTTTTATCATAACCGGGCGCATCAACGCCATAATGGCTTATCCCCAGACCATGCTTGAGCAGGCTCAAGGAGAAGTGGCTTCTGACCCAGCGGCGCCCGCAGTGACTGACCCGGTGGCCGGTGGACCTGATGGTTCGAATGCTCCCGTTGTAAGTTCCCCAGTGGTTGAGAATCCAGTGGTTGAGGCTCCCTCAGTAGTGACCCCTCCCGTCGTCCCACCCACGGCTTCAAACACGCCGCCGGCAACTGGTGCTGAAATCAAAGTGACCCTGCCTTTCGGATCTACAGGTGATGCTATAGCGAATATCCTCATCAGCAGCGGTCTGATTGCTCAAAAGTCAGACTTCATGAGCGCAGTGGCAGCAGCAGGCGCCGAGAAAAAACTCAAGGCAGGCACCTTCAAAATCCCCGCAGGGTCAACGCCTGCTCAGGTAGTTGCCATCATCACCAAATAAATCACCAGCCAAAACCAAACAAAACCCAGAAGCCACCAAATAAACTTTTGTTTTTGGGATGCAAACCTCTGAATTTTGATGTATACTTTTTCCAAAAGAAGTACATGAAATTAGGAGGTTTTTTTATGGGATTTATTACAACAAAGGACATGTTTGCAAAAGCGCTAAAAAGCGATTACGCTGTTGGTGCATTTAATGTGAACAACATGGAAATCATTCAAGCTATAGTGGAGGCCGCAAAAGCAGAGCAGGCTCCTTTTATACTTCAAGTATCCGCTGGAGCAAGAAAATACGCAAAGCCGATTTATCTGGTCAAACTTGTTGAAGCCGCTATGGAAGACTCTGGCCTTGATATCGTTTTGCACCTTGACCACGGAGATGATTTTGACATCTGCAAAAAATGCGTGGATGACGGCTTCACTTCTGTCATGATTGATGGATCCAAACACAGTTTTGAAGAGAATATTAAGATTACCAAACAGGTGGTTGAATACGCCCATTCAAAAGGCGTTGTCGTTGAAGCCGAGCTGGGCAAGCTTGCCGGCATTGAAGATGCCGTTAGTGTAGACGCCAGAGACGCTACCTTTACTCATCCGGATGAAGCCGCTGAATTCGTTGCCAAAACTGGCGTCGACTCTCTGGCTATTTCCATCGGCACGAGCCATGGCGCTTATAAATTCAAGGGTGAGCCTTGGCTGGACTTTGAGAGACTGCAGCAGATTTCTGCACTGCTTCCAAATACACCTCTTGTTCTTCATGGCGCATCTACTGTGCTCCCTGCTTTTGTCGATATGTGCAACAAATATGGCGGCAATATCCCCGGCAGCCGTGGGGTTCCTGAGGAAATGATCAGGACTGCTTCCAAATACGGCGTCTGCAAGGTCAATATCGATACAGACTTAAGACTTGCCATGACTGCTGAGATTAGAAAAATATTCGTTGAAGATCCTGCAGAATTCGATCCCAGAAAATACCTGGGACCCGCTAGAGATGAGATTCAAAAGATGGTTCAGCACAAAATCAGAAACGTGCTGGGCGCCAGCAATAGGCTCTAGCTCACATCATTAGTTTGGGGCTGAAATCAGTTTCAAAGTCAATTGATCAAATTTGTCATTGATTGATAAACAACAAATTTAAAAAGGGATTATCTCTTAATAGTGTCGTCAGACAGTATTTGGAGATATCCCTTTTCTTGATGCACTGTGTATCAATTTCAATTTCAATTTTCATTTTAACAGAATTAGTTTTTATTCCTTTATGCAAAATTCAAAAAAATTCTAAACTTCTACTGTCCAGCCGAACTCATCTGCCAGCTCGCCAGTCTGTATGCCGACAAGGGTATCGTAAATTCTCTGGGAAATCGGCCCGATTTGCTGAGCGTTGATGATGTAGGACTGGTTCATCCAACCTAATTCTCCAACAGGCGAAATAACGGCGGCCGTTCCTGTTGCGAAAACTTCTTTAAGGTGGCCATCTTTAGAGGCATCTGCCACTTCCTGAATGGTCAGCCTCTTTTCCGAGACTTTTATCCCCCATTTTTTAAGCAGTGTCAGAACAGAGTCTCTGGTTATTCCTGGCAGTATGGAGCCTGTCAATGGGGACGTGATGACTTCATCATCGATGACAAAAAAAGCGTTGGAGGTGCCTATTTCTTCTACATATTTGCGTTCAACTCCATCGAGCCAAAGTACCTGGGCATAACCCTTTGCATAGGCTTTTTGCTGAGCCTTAAGGCTGGCTGCATAGTTTCCGCCGACTTTGGCAAAGCCCGTGCCCCCAGAAACCGCTCTCACATATTCATCTTCGACATAAATTTTTGTCGGTGCGAGCCCGCCTTTATAGTAAGCGCCTACCGGTGACATGATGATGATAAATTTGTACTGTTTAGCCGCTCTAACGCCGAGAAAAGCTTCAGTCGAAATGACGAAGGGCCTGATATATAATGATGTGCCAGGTGCTGTTGGAATCCAGTCGGAATCCACCTTGACCAAGGCCTTAATCGCTTCGAGCGTAAGGGCTTCATCGATTATAGGCATGCAGATTCTGTCATTAGAAGCATTCATCCTGGCCGCGTTGCGATCCGGACGGAATAAAAGAATCTTGTCCGCTTTCGTCTTATAAGCCTTTAGGCCCTCAAACATTTCCTGTCCATAGTGAAAAACTGTGGAAGCCGGGTCCATAGCCAAAGGGCCATAGGGGACAATCCGTCCATCGAACCAGCCTTTGCCCTCTTCATAATCCATGATGAACATATGGTCTGTAAAGAGCGTTCCAAAATCCAAATTAGCCTGATCCGGCTTGGCTTTCGGATGTTCCGTTTTTGTAATTTCAAATTGATATGCCATTCTCCTAAACCTGCTTTCTTTATTTATAATCATTAATTTTTGTCTTACATATACACTTTTGCCTGTACTTCGCCTCTCAGAAGCATGAGGCCCATCGCTGCCAGGGCTGAAATTTCTTCTTCGCCGGGCACAAGAACAATCTCTGAGATAAAACTGATCCTCTCACAAATCAGAGAAACAATCCGCTTTTCGTGAGCAAGGCCTCCTGTAATGATGATTCTATCCACTTCACCCTTTAAAACCGATGCCATAGCGGCTATTTCTTTGGCAATATTATAAGCCATCGTTTCATAAATGAGCAAGGCATAAGAATCTCCACTATCGATTCTCCGGTTGACTTCTCTGGCGTCGCTGGTGCCAAGATAAGCGTTTAAACCTGCGTTTCCGACAAATTTTTTCTCAATATCTCTTTTTTCAAAGCCACTATAACACAGGTTGATCAACTGTCCCGTTGGAACAGTCCCAGCTCTTTCGGGCGAAAAGGGTCCATCTCCGAGCATGGCGTTATTCACATCCACCACTCGTCCCTTTTTGTGGGCTCCAACTGAAATCCCGCCGCCAAGGTGCGCTACGATAAAATTGCATTCCTCATAGGGTTTGCCGATTTGCTTTGCTACGCTTCTTGAAACAGCCTTTTGATTCAAGGCATGAAAATGGCTAAGCCTTCTTAATTCTGGAACGCCTGTCATTCTGGCCATTTCTTCCATTTCATCCACCACGACAGGGTCGACGATATAAGCTTTGATACCCAGCGAGTCTGCTATTTTTCTTGCAATCATACCGCCAAGATTTGAAGCATGCTGACCTTGAACGCCAATTGTCAAATCGAAAAACATGGCATCATCCACTTCATAAATCCCGCTGGAAATGGGTTTCATCATCCCGCCCCTGCCAATAATTAGACTGAGGGAAGATAGATCGACTTTGCGCCGTTCAAGTATTTTAAGAATCAAGTCTTTTCTATAATCAAATTGATCGGAAACCAGATCAAATCCCTTTAGATCTTCGTGGGTGTGAGCAATGGATTCCTCAAATACCATTTGGTCGTCTTCAAAGACCGCAATCTTAGTGGATGTAGATCCAGGATTGATAATTAGCAATTTAAACATGCATAGTTCTCCCTAGTATACAAATTTGTACTATTCTCTGGCACTTCTAATACTGAAATTCTTTGATTAATCTGTTTTTTAATTCCCAGAGCTCTTTTGACAAGTCTACGTAATACTCATGAGGGTTCTCGAATCGCAGCAGTTCCTCCCAAAGGGTGTTTACCTGCAGGGCGCAGTAGTTTCTGATCTCTTCTATAGGCGGGGAGTCATAAATGCACTCGCCTTTTTTGAATATGCGCTTCTGCATTTTTACGGCATAAAAGTTGCTGGCAATCTTTCTTTTCCATATAAAACCCGGATCAAATAGCTCATAAGCCTGATCTTCCGGGATTTCTTCATCGGCCAGAGTTATGACATCCGCAATGGCTTTTTGAGTATCCTTGTCATAAAGCCTGAAAAACTTCTTAAAACCAGGGTTCGTAATCTTTTCAACGTTTTCACTGATTTTAATCTTCGGCTCTATAACCCCATTCACTTCAATGGCGGATAGCTTGTACACGCCGCCCAGCACCGGCTCAGACCTTGATGTGATGAGCCTCTCACCGACACCGAAAATATCAACGCAGGCTCCTTGATCGATCAAATCGCGGATGATATTCTCATCAAGAGAATTGGACGCCACTATTTTGCAGTCCTGAAGTCCAGCAGCGTCAAGCATGGCTCTGGCTTTTTTCGACAGATAGGTCATATCGCCACTATCAATGCGGATGCCCATATTTTTGGGCTTGTACTCTTGAAATACCTTTATGGCATTTGGCACCCCTGATTTAAGGACGTTGTAGGTGTCAACGAGTAAAACCGTATTCTCCGGATAAAGCTGGGCATAACTTTCGAATGCTTCATATTCTGTTGGGAATATTTGAACCCAGCTGTGAGCCATAGTGCCCATGGCCGGAACTTTAAAATCTCGTTCAGCCATCACACAGGAAGTTCCGGCGCAGCCTCCGATGTAGGCTGCTCTGGCACCATAAATCGCTGCCGAGGTGCCATGGGCCCTTCGTGTGCCAAACTCCATGACAGCTCTGCCCTTTGCAGCCCTGACTATGCGGTTTGCCTTTGTGGCGATTAAGCTCTGATGACAAATAGAAAGAAGGGCGATGGTTTCTATAAACTGAGCCTGAATAAGTGGCCCGCGCACCGTCAATAACGGCTCTCCCGGAAAAACCGGAGTGCCCTCTGGGACGGCCCAGACATCACATTCAAACTTAAAAGTCATAAGATAGCAAAGAAACTCTTCACTGAAAATTCCCTTTGCCCTTAAATAATCTATGTCATCCTGTTCAAATTTTAAATTATTCAAATAGCCGATCAGCTGTTCAAGACCCGCACAAAGGGCGAATCCGCCGTTATCTGGAATTTTTCTGAAAAACAAGTCGAAATAGGCAATCTCTTCAGCACAGCCTTTGGCCAAATAACCATTTGCCATCGTGAGTTCATAAAAGTCTGTCAGCATGGTCAAATTTAAACGTTCAATCATCGGTCTACCTCCAGGGCTTTATTAGTCAAGTAAGCTTCCTTAATATCGTGGGCAGTGTCCACGCGGCCTTTTTCAAAAATCACCACACAGGCGGAAGTGATAACTATTATACCACCAAAGATCTGAATTGGCGCAATCATTTCTTTAAAAAATGCCCAGCTCAAAATCGTCGTGCTGATTGGTAAAAAATTAGAGAAGAGTGCCGTCTGCGTAACCCCCAGGATATCCAGGGAACGCACGTAAATGACGAAACCAAGTCCCGCACTGATTGCGCCTAAGAACAGCAGCCAACCCATAAGGTTAGGGGTCATAACGCCCGCTTCGGGCAAATGCCGAAGGGCGTAAGGCGCCAGTATCAGGCTAGTACAACTAATCTGATAAAAGGATAGCGAAACATCCGAATAATTGTCATGAAGCTTAGCTGTCAAGAAGTTATAGATATTCCAGGAAATCACTGCGCCGAAGGCTAACAGATAGCCTAAAATTCTACCGTTCATCAGCACCCTGAAATCAGCTCCGATAATAATGGCTACACCAATGAAGGAGCCGATAACCCCAGCCACCATAATAAAAGTAATTTTTCTATTGTATAGGATTTTCTCGATAATTAGAGAAACTACCGGCACACCAGCTAAAATTAGGGTCAGAAGTGAAAGGGGTAAATAGGAAATAGCAGTGTACTCAAGGAAAAAATACCCAATTTCTCCCGTAATCGCGCAAAGAACCAGCAATGGGAGATCTTTGATATGCAGGTTCAATTTTCGGTCAACAATCAATTTAATAGTCCAGACCACAACAAGCGCAAGACAATATCTTAGAAATAAAAGAACGAAAACGTCAAGAACATAAAGACACTTTTTTGCCGCAATATAATCCAGCCCCCAGGCAACTACCAATACAGCCATCAATAAATACATGACTGTTTTTTGGGATTTCATTATTTCACCGCCTACTCAATTATTTTCTTATTATTTTAACACCTTTTTGAGATAGACTCCAGTATAAGATTTCTCGACCCGGGTCAATTCTTCCGGCGTACCCGTGGCGATGATTTCTCCGCCCCTGTCTCCACCGTCCGGGCCAAGATCGATCACATAGTCGCTGACCTTAATAACCTCAAGATTATGCTCAATGACAACCACCGTATTACCGCCGTCAACCAGCCTGCCCAGTACCTGAATCAATCTGTCCACATCCGCAAAATGAAGCCCAGTGGTGGGTTCATCCAGAATATACAGAGTCCTTCCGGTGCTGCGTTTTGAGAGCTCCGACGCCAGCTTGATGCGCTGGGCTTCGCCCCCGGAAAGCTGAGTAGACGGCTGGCCCAATTTGATATAGCCCAGGCCCACTTCACTCAAAGTTTTGAGTTGCCTTGTTATTGTCGGAATATTTTTAAAGAAGTCCAGCGCTTCTTCGACGTTCATAGCCAATACATCGTAAATGCTTTTGCCCTTGTATTTCACTTCAAGGGTCTCCCTGTTATAGCGTTTGCCTTTGCACACTTCACAGGGGACATAGACATCCGGCAGAAAGTGCATTTCAATCTTTATAATGCCGTCGCCGCTGCAGGATTCGCAGCGTCCGCCTTTGACATTGAAGCTGAATCTGCCTTTCTCATAGCCTCTGATCTTGGACTCAGGAAGCTGGGAAAACAGATCCCTAATGGGCGTAAATAAGCCGGTGTAGGTGGCGGGATTTGATCTTGGCGTTCTGCCGATTGGCGACTGATCGATGTTGATGATTTTATCGATATTTTCAAGACCGGTTATGGCTTTGTGCTTTCCCGGTTTGCTTTTGGCGTTGTTGAGTTCGGCCGCAACGCTCTTATAAAGGATCTCGTTAATCAAGCTGCTTTTGCCCGAACCCGAAACCCCAGTGACCGCAATGAATACGCCAAGGGGAAATTCGACATCGATGGACTTAAGATTGTTCTCCTGGGCTCCGATAATGCTGATGCTATTGCCATTTGAAGTTCTTCTTTGCTCTGGAACGGCAATCTTTCTGACGCCAGTGAGATATTGCCCAGTAATTGATTCTTTGCAGTTTATAATGTCTTCAAAGCTTCCTTGGGCGACGATTTCACCGCCGTGTATACCGGCACCAGGTCCAATATCTATAATATGATCCGCAGCGTGCATGGTCTCTTCATCATGTTCAACGATGAGCAGCGTGTTGCCGATATCTGTGAGATTGCGAAGTGTTTTAAGCAGCTTCTGGTTATCCTTTTGATGAAGACCAATGCTGGGCTCATCAAGGATATAAAGGACTCCGACAAGACTTGATCCAATCTGAGTCGCCAGTCTGATCCTTTGAGATTCGCCGCCGGACAAACTGCCGGCAGACCTTGACATGGTGAGATAATCAAGTCCCACGTCCACGAGAAACAGCAGCCTGCTACTGATTTCCTTAATAATCTGGCGCGCGATCATCTTATCCTTATCGTTTAGCATCAAATCTTCTACGAACTTTAACGATTCCCTAATGGACAAATTCGTAAACTCAGCAATGCTTTTGTCCCCAACAGTGACGGCCAAAACTTCTGGCTTTAGTCGCTTTCCCCCGCAGGCGTCACAAGGGATAAGGCTCATGAATTCTTCGATTTTCCCGCGAATATAGTCAGAATTCGTTTCCTTGTAGCGTCTTTCAAGGTTGTTGATGACGCCCTCAAAACTATGGTTCATAAAGGATTTAAACCCGCCGTTTTTGCTTTGATAATAATAGCTGAGCTTCTTATTCTTAGTGCCATAAAGCAGTTCATTCGTAAAATCCAGTGGCAACTGATCAAAGGGCAATTCCAAATTGACCTTATGTAGCTCAGCTAAAGCCGCTACCATACGGTTGTAGTAAGTCCCTTCTTCCATCGAAGAAAAAATACCGCCTAATGCACCATCGTTGATGCTGAGCCTTTTGTCCGTCACGATTAAATCTGGGTCGACCTGCTGAATGAAGCCAAGGCCTTTGCAGGAAGTACAGGCGCCAAAGGGGCTGTTGAATGAAAACATCCTTGGCTCAAGCTCTTCTATGCTGACGCCATGTTCAGGGCATGACAGCATGGTACTGAACATCATATCTTCATGTGTCGCTTCTTCCCCCTTTGCCTCTTCTGGCCGTCCAATTATGCTGACCATCATGAGGCCTTCGCCATGGACAAGGGCCATTTCTACTGATTCAGAAAGCCTGCTCGCACTATCCGGCTTGACAATTATTCTATCTACAACGATTTCTATGGAATGCTTATGGGTTTTAGCCAGTTTGATTTCCTCTTCGTTGATTTCATAAATGACTCCGTCGACGCGGACTCTTGAAAATCCTTCTTTTCGAACGCGTTCAAGAACTTTCTCATGTTCCCCTTTACGATCTCTGACAACTGGGGCTAAGATCAGCATTCTCGTGCCCTCAGGAAGGGACATGATGCTTTCAACGATCTGGTCGAGGGACTGCTGGGCAATCACTCTGCCACAAACCGGGCAGTGTGGTATGCCAATTCTGGCATACATCAAACGCAGATAATCGTAGATCTCCGTTACCGTGCCCACCGTCGATCTCGGGTTTTTGCTGGTGGTCTTCTGATCTATGGAAATAGCTGGAGATAGTCCTTCTATGGACTCCACATCCGGTTTTTCCATCTGTCCTAGAAACTGCCTGGCATAAGCGGACAGGCTCTCAACATAACGTCTCTGCCCCTCCGCATAAATGGTATCAAAAGCCAGCGAGGATTTACCCGAGCCACTGAGCCCAGTCAACACTACCATCTGATCTCTAGGAATGACGATATCTATATTCTTTAAATTATGCTCCTTGGCACCTTTTATGATTAAATTCTTAGGCATATTTTCCTCCCGATCTGTATTTACAACGCCATCGATCCTTACAGACTGAAGCGTAGATTTATGAGTTAAAAGCAGCTTTTATGAGTTAAAAGCAGCATTTATGAGTTAAAAAGCAGCTTAGGCAGATGGCCATTACATCCGGCACATTTATCTGCGCAGCTTGAGAGCAAATATCTTATCTCTCAGTTCTGCCGCACGCTCAAATTGAAGATTTGAGGCCGCATCCCGCATATCCTTTTCAAGTCGTTTGATGAGCTCATTCAGCTCTTTTTTAGTGAGTTCAGAAGCAGACCTGCTGTCATAGAACAAATCGCTTTCCTCAGCCACCTTAGTGGCCTCCATAATAGCCCGGATAGATTTTTCAATGGTAGTTGGCGTGATCCCGTGTTCAATATTATAGGCCAATTGAACCGCTCGTCTGCGGTCAGTCTCGGAAATCGCTTTTCGCATGGACTCCGTCATCCTGTCCGCATACATGACGACCTTGCCATGAACGTTTCTGGACGCCCGGCCTATAGTCTGCACTAAGGAGGTCTCATTTCTTAAAAAACCTTCCTTGTCTGCATCTAAAATGGCCACAAGGGCTACTTCGGGAAGATCCAGGCCTTCTCTCAACAGATTTATGCCCACGAGTACATCAAAGACGCCAAGTCTCAAATCCCTCAATATTTCCATACGCTCGAGGGTATCGATCTCTGAATGCAGATACCTGACTTTAATCCCCACATTTTTGAGATAATCCGTCAGACTTTCAGACATTTTTTTGGTCAGGGTCGTAACAAGAACTCTTTCCTTGCGTTCTAGGGTTTTGTTTATTTCTCCGATGAGGTCATCGATTTGACCTTCACTTTTTCGGACTTCGATCGGAGGATCCATGAGTCCCGTGGGCCTCAGAACCTGCTCAGCTATGATGCCGCCGCTTTGCTCCCGCTCATACTGAGTGGGCGTAGCACTGACAAAGATGACCTGATTCACCAGTTCATTAAACTCTCCAAAATTAAGCGGTCTATTATCGAGCGCTGAAGGCAGTCTGAATCCATAATCTACGAGGGTTTGCTTTCTTGACCTGTCACCAGCATACATGGCCCTCAGCTGGGGCAACATGACATGAGATTCGTCAATAATAACCAAAAAATCGTCCGGAAAATAATCGATCAGCGTGTAGGGTCTATTGCCTGATTCCAAGCCATTTATATGTCTGGAATAGTTTTCAATCCCCTTGCAGATTCCTACTTCCCTGAGCATCTCGATATCATATCGCGTCTTCTGCTCGATGCGCTGGGCCTCGATCAGCTTTCCCCTGTCCTTGAACCAGACGATGCGCTGCTCCAGCTCCGCTTCGATGGAAATCAGGGCTTTATCGATATTCTCTTTGGTCGTCACATAATGGGATGCGGGGAAAATCGAAACATGACTTCTAATGCCAGTAATTTCTCCGGTCACCGGATTGATTTCCTTGAGAACTTCAATTTCATCGCCAAAAAGTTCCATCCTAATAGCCGTTTCTGCGCCAATGGGATAAATATCGATGGTATCTCCCCGTACTCTAAAACTGCCTCGCTTGAATTCCATATCATTTCGGCTATACTGGATATCCACCAGCTTGCGTATAATTTCGTTTCTATTTTTCTGCATGCCGGGCCTCAAGGAAAGTACTTGATTCTCATAGTCCACCGGACTTCCGAGTCCGTAGATGCAGGATACGCTTGCCACGATAATAACATCCCGTCTCTCGGCTAAGGCCGCAGTAGCTGAGTGGCGCATCTTTTCGATTTCTTCATTGATGTCTGAATCCTTTTCAATATAGGTATCCGTCGAAGCCACATAGGCCTCAGGCTGGTAATAGTCGTAATAGCTGACGAAATATTCAACCGCATTTTCCGGGAAAAATTCCTTGAACTCTCCGCAGAGTTGTGCCGCTAAGGTCTTGTTATGGGAAATAACCAATGTTGGCCTTTGTACTTTCTCAATAACGTTGGCCATGGTGAAAGTTTTGCCGGAGCCGGTGACCCCTAGGAGTGTCTGAAATCTATCTCCGCGCAAAATCCCCTCTGACAGCTGATTCACCGCCTGAGGCTGATCCCCCATCATCTTATAATCTGATATGATTTTAAATTCGCTCATAAAAAACGCTCATGCTCCTCTTTTTGATTTTAGGTTGGCGTACAGAATCGATAAGGGCACTGAGGTCAGCCCCACAACTATAAAAGCCATCATCATTTGATCGATGACCCCCGTAATGCCTAGTCTGGCCGAAATACTGCCAGCGGCTATGATGGCAAAAGGATGAGACAAGTAGATATAGTAAGAGCCATCGCTTAAAGCCAATAGGCCTTTTCTGATCACGCCCGCATCTATTTTCGTGCTTTTGGGCACGTCCGCCATTATCGCCTTATTTGTAGGCTCACCCGCGTTTATGGGCTTGTTTATCGGCTTGTTTATCGGCTTGTTTATGGGCTCGTTCTTTTTCTCTATGCCTATTGCTATTTGGGGCTCGCTCTTCTTCTCTATAACCATTGCCACTAGGTAATAAAAGAGTATGGCTACAGTGCAGAAACTAATATAGCCATAAGCGCCAGGAATAAAGCGGGCGCTGATATTTAGGAACTGGGCTTCATAGAACTGATAGGCATAAATGCCGCCTAAACTAAGAAACCCAAATGCGAGTAGGATTTTATGCCGATAAAGGAGCTCCGTGGCTTTCTCTAAATTTTTAGCCACATAGCAGCCTAAAACAAAATAAATCAAATAGGTTAGAAAGCTTCTATCCAGATATGAAACGGGCAATACCTTTGTGGCGAGAATATTGATCGCCAGACTCAGCGGCAAAATGACTTTCTCGCTATATCTTTTTACCACGAAATTAATAAGCCCAAACACAAGATAAAACTGAATGATGATGACAACAAAGTAGAGGTGGTACATCATTCTGCCGGTTAGAACATTAAATAAAAATGTTTGTGCTGAAAAAACATAAATCCCTTTATACACATAGATCGCGTAGTAAATCACGCACCAGCTTAAGTAAGGAATCAGTATTTTAGGCAGTCTCTTCTTCAAAAAATGATCAAAGACAATCCCGCGATTGCCATAAATATAAAACAGGGACAAGCCGCTGGCGAAAACAAACATTGGCACTGACGGGTTTGAAAATTTGTTAACAACAATTAGCACGTTCTCCGCAATTCCTCTCGTCAGCGTGACAATAGGATAGGCAGTAACATGGATGATGATGACCATGACAGCAGCCAGGGCCTTATAGATATCTAGAGCTATGATGCGTCTCATAATTATTTATTCACCTTTAACCAATTACATCATACCATACTTTAAGCTTTTTCTACCCAATATCATACAGGAACATATGTTCTTTGTAAAGCCACTTTTGAACAATTTTTCTTGTTTCCTGAACTTTCAGACTATTCAAATTTCAACGTTACGATAAGTTCAAGTCTGTTGTACCTTCGGCTTTGCATCTGATTGACAATTTTAACAATCTCTGATATCTTGTTAGTTAATCGCATCGTTTATATCCGATATCTTATATATAAATTACGCCATATTAAAGAAACTATTTGACACACTTTTTATTATAAGATTTGTAAAACTATTTGACAGGGGGCGTTCGGCTTGAAAAAGACTACTATACAAAAAATAATGTCTATATTGCCAAATCATCAGGAAGTGTATACCTGCAAAAGTTCTGGTGTATCAGAACATCAAAAGTATTTGAATAACAATGCATCTGCAGAAAAGGTCCGTGAAATCGAGGCTGCTTTCGTTGGTCATATGGCTAAGACCATAACCACCAACAATTTAATCGACGATTCCTATTATGGAAAGTACGATGTTAAAAGAGGGCTGCGTGATGCCAATGGCGCCGGCGTAATCGTTGGTTTAACTCAGATTGGCGACGTGCAAGGATATGAAGTCAACGAAAAGAATGAAAAAGTCGCCGTTGACGGCAAACTGTTTTATCGCGGCATCGACGTTGAAGATCTGGTCAAGAATTGCCTGATCGAAGATCGCTACGGCTATGAAGAAACCAGTTATTTGCTTCTTTTTGGTACGCTTCCAACCCCAAAACAACTTGAAGAGTATAAAACCGTTTTAGGCATGAAAAGAGAATTGCCGACGGGTTTTGCCAGAGATATGATCCTGACAGCGCCTAGCTCAGATATTATGAACAAACTGGCCAGAAGCGTTTTAGCCCTGTATTCCTATGATGATAATCCAGATGATATCTCAGTAGAAAATGTGCTGAGACAGTCCATTGGCCTTATTGCCTACCTGCCATCCTTGATTGCTTATGGCTACCAGGCCAAGCGATCCCATTATAACAATGAGAGTCTTCATTTGCATTATCCGGATGCAAAATTGAGCACGGCTGAAAATATTTTGAGATTAATCAGACCCACTGGAGAATACACTGATCTTGAAGCCAAGCTTCTTGATATCTCCATGATTCTTCATGCGGAGCACGGTGGCGGAAACAACTCGTCTTTCACGACCCACCTTGTTTCTTCAACAGGAACAGACACCTACTCGGCCATCGCAGCTGCCGTTGGTTCTTTAAAAGGACCCAAGCATGGCGGCGCGA
The DNA here is from genome assembly GCA_025361765.1 of Bacillota bacterium. Taxonomy (GTDB): domain Bacteria; phylum Bacillota; class Clostridia; order Peptostreptococcales; family Anaerovoracaceae; genus JBBRXH01. The sequence goes on along the minus strand of JANYJS010000083.1, from coordinate 45,033 downwards.
ATATTGAGGTTATAGAAATGGTGACCAATATCAAGGCAAATGTTAAAGATATTACGAATTATAAAGAAGTCGAAAAATACTTGATTCGCATTTTAAAAGGCGAGGTCAACGACAAGTCAGGTCTTATATACGGTCTTGGTCATGCGGTTTATACCATCTCCGACCCTCGAGCTATTCTGCTTAAGGATATGGCCAAGAAACTGGCAGAAAAAGAGGGCCTGATGGATGACTTCATGCTTTACGATTATATAGAAAAGAACGCGCCACAGCTGTTCATGGAAGTCAAAAAAACCACCAAAGCAATGCCTGCCAATGTCGATTTATATTCCGGCTTCGTCTATAGCGCTCTGAATATCCCTGTTGATATCTCGACGCCGATATTCGCTGCTGCCAGAATTTCCGGCTGGTGCGCCCATAGAATTGAAGAGCTGGTTGCCGGTGGTAGAATCATGAGACCTGCTTATAAATGTGTACAGCCCCATGTTGGCTACACCCCTCTCTCTGAACGTCACGAGTCTGAATCAGAAAGAAATGGCAAAACCCTTGTTAAGAAAAATGTGAAAAAATAGGCCCATTACTGTTGCCAATTGTCTATTGCCATCGAATTCCGATTTGCGGGACAAACCTCATTAATCCAAGTTGATTTATGCCATAAAACGCCATGTTTTCTATGAAATCACATGGCGTTTTTATAATGATATTTAAGAATTTAATGTCGAAACATTTTTTGATGTAACATTTTTATTGTTACATCAAAAAAATGATGTTACAATGTATTCAACAAAGCTATAAACCAAGTTTATAGGAAATTAAATGAAAGCGAGTTGAGTAAAATGATGTTTGGCGCTGCTTTAAAATATATAAATGATCAGTTCGGAATTGAGTTTATAGAAGGAGCTAATCTAGACTTAAGTAAAATGCCCCTATTCTTAAGAAATGGCTACGGATTTCTCGAAGTGAAAACTGATGACGTAAAACTATTACTTGTCGACTGTACGCAGAAAAAAAATCTAAGTGGCTATGATCTTATTAAAAATGTTGAGAATATCCAAAGACACAGTGGACATTCATTAGTTATCGTGCTAATTTTCGACGTGGCAACTAACTATTTAAGAGAAATTTTAATAAAGGCGAAGATCGCTTTCGTTATTCCGGGGAAGCAGATCTATATACCGGTTCTGGGTTCCTTATATATCGAGAGAATGCAGCCTAAATACAAGGTAAAGAAGAAGTTATCCGTGAGCAAGATGCAGCCTACCACTCAAGCGCTGCTTCTCAATCTACTGGCTACTAATGACTTTGACAGGACGATGGAAGAACTCGCTAAGGAATTATCAGTTTCGAAAATGTCAATTTCAAGAGCGTTTAAAGAGTTGCATGAAATGGGAATTGTGGCTGAATCGAACATTACAAAGGGGTGTACCTACCTTTTCAATGATCGACTTTATGAAATCTGGCGCAAGGGTGAAGAGAAACTAATCAATCCCATAATGAAGGAAATCTATATACTCGGCAACTCTATAAACGAGGAATTACAAAGAGAACTTGTTGTATCTGGGGAGAGCGCGCTATCAGAGTACTCAATGCTAGGTGCTCCAAGAAATGCAGTTTTCGGTATAACAAGTAAAAGGATTAAAGCATTCCAAGGCACATATCAGTCCGTTCCTTTTAAGGATTATGGTACCTGCGTTGTGGAAATCTGGAAACATGAAATGCCTATTCAGAATGGAATAGTGGACCCTTTGGGGATTGCTGTCCTTCTGCTAAACGAAGGTGATGAGCGCATCGAAATCAGCATTAGAGAAATGATGGAAGATTATTCTTGGAAGGAGTAGGTTAAATGTATGAGATTTTAGGTATGACCACGTTTAGAGAGCATTTCAAGTCATATTCAGGTAACTATGTGCTTATTGGAGGTAGCGCGTGTTCCATTTTGATGAACGAATCAAGTCTATCATATCGTACTACAAAAGACTTCGACCTAGTTCTTTGTGTAGAAACCTTGTCTCATGAGTTTGTAAATCATTTTTGGGATTTTATTAAGGAAGGAGAATATTCTACAGTTCATAAGTCGAGTGGGAAAAAATGTTTTTATAGATTCACTGAACCAAAAAACAAGTCTTATCCGTATATGCTAGAAATTCTCTCTGATAAAGTTGATATCCTTGGCGAGATGGCCCCAGGCTCAATCATTCCTATGAAGGTGGATGAAGCAATCGTCAGTTTGTCGGCCATTCTGCTCAATAAAGCGTATTATGAGTTCATTATGGGACTCAAAAGGGTTGTTGACGATATTATGATAGCTGACCACTATGTGATCATACCTCTTAAGGCACGCGCATTTCTGGAACTTACTGAAAGAAAGAAAAAGGGCGAACGTATTCAAAGTGATGATATCAAGAAACATAGGAATGACATCTACAGATTGACACAGTTGCTCCCTTTGGAAGTGCTTGAAGACGTACCAGAGATCGTATCCAAAGACATAAGAGCCTTTGTTGAACAGGCATATGATGATGACCTTCTGCTTCGACAGATTGGCGTTGAAATTCTAACTATGACAGACATAAAAGACACCCTGATGCTAGTTTATTGCTCTTAATAGACAATTGGCTAAGTAAGATCGTTTACAAAAACCCACGAAGTGAATATCGTTTCGTGGGTTTTATGGCCCTATTTCAGCAAATCCTAGGCAGCCCCTCACCATAGAGCACATCCACAGTGCGTTTCCCGCCAAGAGGCGTAATCATCGTCACGCCGTGACCAGAAACAGCTCTCCCTATAATGGCGGCATCCTTGCCATATTGGGTTTCCTTAATCAAAGCCAAGGCGCGATCTGCATCCTTTTCACTGACGATGGCAATCATTTTCCCCTCGTTGCCCATATAAAGAGGGTCTAGCCCTAATATCTCACAAAAGCCTCTGACGGAGGCGTTGACGGGCAAATCCTTTTCGATAATTTCAATCCCACAACCAGACATTTCAGCCAGCTCATTGAGTATGGTTCCGAGTCCTCCTCTTGTCACATCTCTCATGGTTTTAACCTGGATTCCTGCGTCAAACATGGCCTCTATGATGGTATTTAAAGGCGCGCAGTCACTCTCGATGCCATTCTCTATTTGCATTCTATGGCTTAAAATGCAGGCGTGATGATCTCCCAGATTTCCGGATAGTATTAGAACATCAGAAGGCTTGCAATTGGAGGCGCTAACGTTAAAGGCCTCAGGGATATGCCCTATGCCCGAGGTGTTGATAAAAAGACCACCCTTTCCTTCAATCACTTTCGTGTCGCCGGCAACGATCTTTATGCCCGCTTCCTCGGCGGCATTTTTCATTGATATCACGATCCTTTCCAGATCATCAATATCCAGGCCTTCTTCTAATATGAAGGCCGCAGTCATGTAAAGAGGTTTTGCCCCCATCATCAATAAATCATTCACTGTTCCACAGACTGCCAGTTTTCCGATGTCTCCGCCTTTGAAAAAAACCGGAGTGACAACGAAGGAGTCCGTACTGAATGCAATTTTACCATGTATGTCAAGGACAGCCGCATCCTCCATTTTATCTAAAATAGGATTGGAAAAATGTTTGCCGAATATGGACTGCATAAGCTCGGAAGAGGCTTTGCCGCCACTGCCGTGGGATAGGTTGATTTTCATAAATTACCTCTGTTTCTATACCAGATTCCGCAGGCTCCTTCGCTGGAGACCATACATGGCCCATAGGGATTTTCCGGGGTGCAGTGCTCGCCAAACATGGCGCACTCGTTCGGGTTCAGTCTTCCGATAATGACATCTCCGCAGCTACAGCATTCCGCTAGTTCAGCGTCATAATCCAGTCCCAAACTACCAGCGTCATACTCTGCGTATTCCGATTTCAAGTATAATCCCGAACCTTCGATCACGCCAAGGCCTCTCCACATGGCTGGCCCTGCTTCAAAATACTGGTCTATAATGGCCTGCGCCTTTTTATTTCCCTCGGGTTTGACTGCATTGGCGTAAAGATTGTGCACCTTGCTTTCATTTGCCATTAATTGCCTGATGATATCGTAGATGACCGCCAGGATATGTTCGGTTTCAAAGCCAGCTACCGCAAATGGTTTATGATATTTTTCAGCCAATTTTTCAAACACCTGACTGCCAATAATCACACTGACATGACCTGGACATATGAAACCGTCTATATCCGGCTCGGTACTGCAAATCCAGGAAAGTGGCAAAATGATGGTTTTCAGAGCGGTCAGAAGCTTAATATTCTTGAGTCCAAGGGACTTTGCTTCGGAAATGACTAAAGCGTAAATGGGTACCGTAGTCTCAAATCCCACCGCCGCAATCACATAGGTTATGGCCGGATTGGCTTTCGCCTTCTCTATGACTTCAGCTGGCGAGTACATCAGCTCCACCTTGGCGCCTTCTCCCTTCGCCTGCGACAAGCTGCCTTGACTTCCCGGGACCTTCATCATGTCTCCAAAAGTCAGTAACACATGGTTTTCCGCCAATGCATAGGAAAGGCACTTGTCTATATAGGCTGTAGGCGTCACGCAAACAGGACATCCAGGTCCTGAAATCAGCCTAATTTTATCTGATATGAGACTCCTGATGCCACCCTTAAAAATACTGGCTGTATGCGTGCCGCAGACTTCCATAATCTTTACTTTTGGCCCGTCATAGTTTTTTAAATACTGAATGATAGTCTGAATTTCCATGGTCTCTCCTCAGCTCCTACAATTTCTGCCGGGTGGCTGTAATTCTTAATGCGTTTTTAAAGCATCTTCAAATCTACATAACTTCTGCTATTTATAGAAATTGTCTTCCAGTTCTTTAAAAAGGTCTATGAGCTCGTCGGCCTTGTCCTTTTGAAGCACTTCAAGAGCGCAGCCCGCATGGACCAGAACATAATCGCCTACTTTTGCGTCTATGAGTTTTACGTTGACATCCACCACGTTGCCGCTAAAATCCACTTTGCCTTTTCCGTCAACTATTTCGATTACCTTACCAGGTATTGCTATACACATGAGTTCCTCCTCGCAGGACAGTTTTTTCATAATAATCCTATTTCTCGTAGGACTGTTTCTTCACTAAAGTCTATTGCTTTTAGGTCTGTTTTATTGCTATATACTGGTTTTATGATTTTTGTGAGACAAATGCTGCATGCCTATGTAGGCTTGCCCAAGACAAATGCCGCCATCGTTTGGGCCTACGGATATGTTGTAATAGACGTCGAATCCCTCCTGGCGCAACAGCTTAAGGGTACGTTCCATGACTATTTTATTCTGAAAAACGCCACCGGTCAAGGCGACCTTGTTGATGCCCTCTTTAATCCTTATTTTTTTAGATACATCCAGAATCAAATCAGAAACGGCATAGTGGAATCCCAGGGCCATAGCCTCTCTGCTGCTCCCTGCCCTAATACCTGCCTTAATAGCCATGAAGATGGGCTGGGCGGATATGGCTATGGGGTCATGTTCGTCAAACCGGCTATTCATTTCAAATTGTTCCTTTAGAACTGAATATCCATCCGTGCTTTGTCTTTCTCGAATGCCAAATGACATGGGATAAGGTTCAATTTCGCAGTCGAGCGCATCAGCCGCATAATTTTCAAGCATAATCGCGCATTCACCTTCATATCTGTTCACATGGTGAATATCAAGATAAGATGCTACGGCGTCAAACAGCCTGCCCATACTTGAACTGTTGATGGTATTAATTTGATGGTCGATGCCAGCCTTGATTAAGTCATATCTTTCGTCATTAGCAGGAAGATCCAATGCGTAGGCATGGGAATAGCACATGGCTGATTTCCAGCCTTCCTTCATTGAGGAATCTCCGCCAAGCATTTTAATATAATCCAAATGGGCCGCTCTCTGAAAACCAGAGCCCTCACAAATCAGGAACTCTCCGCCCCAAATAGCCCCATCAGTGCCGTAACCAGTGCCATCGAAGCTGACGCCCAGAATCTTGCCCAAAAGGTCGTTCTCAGCCATTACAGAGGCTACGTGAGCATGGTGGTGTTGCACCTTTAAGATTTCGTGAGGCACCTGCTCAGAAAACTTATCTATATAACGCTGTGCAAACTTTGTTGTGTAATACAGTGGGTGCAAATCGCACACAACAAGTTCAGGTTTGATATTAAAAAGAACCTTGAGCCTATGTATGCTCTCATCATAGAGCATGCAGCTTTGCTGCTGATCCAGGTCTCCCAGATACTGGCTGACATAAGCATAATTTCCTTTAGTCAGACAAAATGCAGATTTCAGTTGTCCGCCTGTGGCTAATATCATATCACTTTTGGAAAGTCCTTCATTGGCTATAAGCAATGGCACCGGAGCATAGCCCTTTGCCCTTCTGATCATCTGCGGTTGCTGGTCTATGACTCTGACCACAGAGTCATCAAGCCTGACCCTGATATCCCTGTCGTTATAGAGTTGCCCCATTTGAGGCAGAGAGGGCATCTCAGTTTTAAGTCTGCTTAACTCCCGCATCATTTCCTGATCATCTTTAATCATAGGCATCTCAGAAATATTGGCGCTGGTTGCGATCAGCGGGCCGCAGGAAGCAGTCAGCTGGTAATGAAGGCCCGTGCTGGGGAGAAACGCCCCAATGAACCGGCTGGCATTGGTGACCAAAGGTGAGACCTCAAGGCGCTCATTTGAGTAGTCTTTTGCGCTCCTTCTTAAAAGCAGGATTGGTCTTGCGCTGGATTCCAGCAGTTCCTCTTCAACTTTGTCAACGTGGCAATACTCCTTTATCTGAGCAATATCATTAAACATGATGGCAAAGGGCTTTTCTTCTCTCAATTTGATCTGTCTTAAAGTTTTGACCGCTGCCCCATCAAATGGACTGCAGATAAAATTGTATCCGCCAATACCCTTAACCGCCAGAATGCCGCCACCCCTTAAAGCTTCAATTGCTTGTTCTAGGGCCTTTGAATTTTCGCTTCTTAAAAAGCTTGTATTTTCCACATCCAAGACAAGTTTATTATAGGGTCCGCAGGAAAGACACGAGATCGTCTGCGCGTGATAGCGTCTGCTCTGCCTGTCTTCATATTCACCCTGACAAAAGCTGCACATCTCAAAATCCACCATCGTTGTATTTTCTCGGTCATAGGGAATGCGGTCGATGATCGTATAGCGCGGGCCGCAGGCCATACAGCTGATATACGGATGGGCATATCTAGGATCATCAATATCTGCCATCTCCCTTAGACAATCTTTGCAAATCGCTAGATCCGCTGAGATCATGGCCGCTTCTTCAGAATCGGCCTTGACTTCAAGGCTGTCTAAAATGACAAAGCTGTCAAATAGGCGAAGGGGTAAATCCTCAATTTTAATATGAACGATTTCCGCCGGCAGCGGTTTTTTCGTCCTGATTTCTTCAATAAACTGGGCGATGCGCTCTTCCTGATCTGTTACAACAATGTCAACAAGGCCCCCTAAATTGCGGACCTCGCCTTTTATATCCATAGCATCAGCTAATTTGGCAACAAAGGGTCTAAACCCTACTCCCTGGACAATTCCCCATATTCGGATGCGTTTTGTCAGCCGATTTTCGACCGCTCTTCTATCCATTCTGCAACCTGTTCATAACCTTCCCCGGATTTGCCCGAAACCTTAAAGACCGGAACTGTTTTATTTTGCCCTCTGACACCAGCCATAAAGAACGCCTCGTCAAAGTCAACATAGGGCATCAAATCAATTTTGTTCAATATAATGATATCGGCTTTCTGAAAAGCCAGTGGATATTTATACGGTTTATCGCTGCCATCTGTAACGGAAACGATGAGCATCTTGAGATGCTCCCCTATGGAAAATTCCGCCGGGCAGACAAGATTGCCGATATTTTCAATAAACAACACGCCCTTGTCACTGAAATGGATGTTTTTAACCGCATTGTAAATCAGTGGTGCATCCAGGTGACAAGCCCCAAACGTATTGATCTGAAAAGTTTGGATGCCCATTTTACGAAGATCCACCGTATCGATATCTGACTCGATATCCCCTTCAATCACATAGGCTTTAAGCCCCTTTAATTTCTTTATAATTTGCTTAAGGGTCGTTGTTTTCCCGATGCCGGGAGCACCCATCACGTTTATGGTCAAAACACCATGCTCCGTCATGTCAGAATTGACGTGCTCCGCAATATGGTCGTTCTCACTGTGGATATTTTCCATGACATTCACTTTTAATACATCATGCATCTCGCACCTCCATAATATTGTACCACGCCGGCTCACCTACAGAAACGGCTTGTATACTTGGCTCATTTATTGTTCAATCTCTATAGTATCGACATAAAACTCTTTGCCTATTTCCGTCGGCAAGCCTTCGCCGCCGCATTTTGGACAGGCAAAAGAGAAAATTACCCGCTCAAATAATTCACCACAGCTCTCACACTTAAGCTTTGGCTTCACCCTTTGGATTTCAATGGTCGCCTTTTCGCAAAGGGTTCCCTCAGATATGACATCAAAATACATTTGAATGGAATCCCCTATGAAGCCGGAATAATCACCAACTACCAGTTTCACTTTAATGACTCTGACTGCCCCAGCTTCCCGGGCATGGGTTTCGGCTATTTTGATAATTTGCTGAGTGATTGGAAATTCGTGCATACGCTTCTCCGTGAGTCAGTTAAAGCCTGCAGGCATTTAAAATCCTGCAGGCCCTGATTTTAATCAATTTAGTCTTTTGGCTTAAATAGTTTCTAATATAACCTGTATAACTTGTTTTCTAGACTGTGGGTTCGACGTCAACTGCGGCATCCATTACTGGGGCTGCTGCTTCGGGCACTGGTTTTGCTGCTGGCTCTGGCGCCGCTTTTGCGTAGGCATCCGTAATCTTCTCCGTCGATGGTGATGTGTAGGTATTTGCCATGGATAGACAATTCACCGGGCAATATTCGACGCAGCAGTTGCACTGGATGCACTGCATCCTTGCGATACTCCACTCTTTTTTCTTTCTGTCAACCAGAATAGCATGAGTCGGACATTTTTTACTGCATATTCCGCATAGAACGCAGGCTTCGATATCCACGTTGATGTGACCTCTGGTTTTTTCTTCATATACCCTCGGTATCACAGGATACATCAAGGTTGCAGGCTTATTGAAAAGGCTTCTTATAATCATGTTTCCGATACTGAATAATCCCATTTTCTCCACCTACCTTTCTGTACAACTGATACAAGGATCAATTGTGAGTATGAGAATAGGAACATCTGCAAGATCGCATCCCTTGAGGCAGTGAAGAAGTGGCGGGATATTCGCAAAAGTCGGTGTCCTGACGCGCACACGCTCCAAGAACTTGGTTCCAATCCCCTTGGTGTAGTATATAACTTCTCCACGAGGTTGTTCAAGCCTCTCAAAGCATTCAGCCCTTGGCACGTCTTTGACCGGTACGGACACCTCCCCATCGGGGATCTTCGCTACGGCCTGTTTGATTAAATCAATAGACTGGAATATTTCTCTGATTCTGACAACAGTTCTGGCATAGCTGTCTCCAGCTGTTTCTACAATAGGAGCAAAATCCAAATCGTCATAGGCGGCATATCCCAGAAGTCTCATGTCCTGTACAAGGCCGCTTGCTCTGCCCATTGGGCCTACAGCGCCAAGATCATGTGCTTCCTGTAAGCTCATCACACCGACGCCTACAGTTCTGCTTTTAACGGTATAATCATTGATAAATACATCGGTAAGCTCTTTGACTTCAGCTTCCATATCCACAAGAGTTTTAATAATGGACTGTAATGTTTCGTTGCTGACATCTCTTCTGACGCCGCCGATTTTGCAGACGGAGAAAATAACCCGGCCGCCGGTGGTCGCTTCAAAGATGTCCAATATTTTTTCACGCAGTCTCCAGGAATGCATAAATAAGCTCTCAAATCCGAAGCCGTCAGCCAAAAGACCAAGCCACAATAAATGGCTATGTACTCTTGAGAGTTCTGCCCAGATGGTTCTCAGGTATTCTGCTCTTCTTGGAATAGTAAGGTTCATGCCATGCTCTACGGATTGGCAATAGCCCATGCCGTGCATGAAGCTGCAGATTCCGCAGATTCTCTCAGCTACATAGACGTACTCTGTAAATTCCTTGATTTCCACCAGCTTTTCCAGACCTCTGTGAATGAATCCAATAGAAGGAATGGCTTCAACCACCACTTCATCCTCCATAACAAGGTCTAGATGAATCGGTTCAGGAAGAACTGGATGCTGTGGTCCGAAAGGAATAATAGTTCTTTTACCCATAATCTACCTTCCTTTCTTAATTCTGCGGATTCCAAGGGGTTTTCTGCGCTAATTTGTACAGATTGCCGTTGAAATCCAAAACTAAATTGGTAATTTTGATGCCGAATAAATCCTTCATTTCATTTTCATAAAGGAAAGCTGGAAAGAAGATATGGCTGATACTCATCACTTCATCCTCTTCGGCAATGATCATTCTTAGGGTTTTCATATCGTGTTCCCTGTCAAAGCTATAGCTCAGCTCGAATCCATTTACCTTATTGGCACAGATCTGAACGATTCTATAGCCTTCATCCTTTAATTTTTGAGCCTCTTTCATCAGATTGGCAGGCTCAATGCCGATAATGCTGTTTTCGTACATTTCTGCCTCCTACTTCTTGACCATGGCGGCACGCTTTTCAGCAAGGACGCCAAGCCCTTTAACTACGCCATCAATAATGGCTTCTGGTCTTGCAGCGCAACCCGGTACATAAACATCCACGGGAACGACCTTGTCGGAACCGCCCTGTACATTGTAGCATTCTGCAAATATTCCGCCTGATGTGGCGCAGATGCCTATGGCAACCACGACCTTAGGCTCAGGCATTTGTTCATAAATCTGTTTGATTACAGGAATATTCTGTTCATTAACGGAGCCTGTCAGCAGGAAAATGTCCGCATGCTTTGGATTTCCGGTATTGATGATTCCGAATCTCTCCACATCGTACATAGGTGTCAGACAGGCTAGAACTTCTATATCGCAGCCATTGCAGCTGGATCCGTCATAATGAATAATCCAGGGAGATTTTGTTACATATGACATCATTTACACCTCTTCTAAAATACTATGAAATACAATACTAACATATTGACAAAACCAAGGGTCGCGGCTGCAATCCATGATGTATTGATGGCCAGCTGCCATTTTACCCTGGCTTCATTGTTGTCGATAAATATTTCAAGGAAATAGATTATGCAACAAATCAACACGGCTAATATTGGACTCCAAGGGGCACTCCAGGCAAAGAAGAGATAAACAAATCCCATAAGAAAGATATTCTCATACCAATGGGCAATCTCAATCAGCGCGAGGGTTTTGCCGGAGAACTCAGTCGTTAAACCTTTGACCAGCTCTTGATGTCCATGATGAGACATGCTGAGGTCAAAAGGTGATTTTCTGAGCTTGATGGTGAGTATGTACACAAACCCGATAAAAATACCAGGCAAATACACGATAGCAGGTCCGCCACCGGCCACAACATCAGAAATGTTGAAGGTGCCATAGACCAAATAAAAACCAATAGCTGTAATGAGTACCATAGGCTCATAAGCCATCATTTGTAACAGTTCTCTTTCTGCACCGATTTGGGCATAGGGAGAATTAGATGAAAACGCAGCTACGATCAGGAAGATGCTGGCTAGGGTCAATGTGAATATGATCAGCAGCAAATCTCCGCCAGCGAAGAAAAAGCAGCCTGTGATGACGATGAAAATAAGGAAGCACTGAATATAGAAATCCTGCACCTTATTAACGGTGATGCCTTCTTTTTCAAAAAGCTTGAAGACATCATAAAATGGCTGAAGAATGGGCGGACCCACTCTGCCCTGCATTCTGGCTGTGATTCTGCGGTCAACACCGGCTAGAAGTCCGCCTGCAAGGGGTGCCAATATCAGATATGCTGCAACAGCAACGATGATGTAAGTTAATCTATCCATTACAGCACACCTCCTAATATGAGTGAAAATACCCCAACCATAATGGCTACAGTGGATATGTTTCCAATCACGTTCATTTTCTTTTCACCGAAATAACTTTCCATATACCAGTTTCTCAGGCTTACCGATACGGTTTGACCAATGGATCCATTATAGGAAAGGTCATCGCCTGTATTAACACCCGCCATATAGATTGGTACGATTTTTTTGTTTGTCTTACCGTAGCCGATTATAATCAACAGGATGATTAATGCTAACATGGCTGCCATGATGTACATATTGCCGGAAGAGATCGCAAGTGCTGACACTGTTGCATAAACAGCCGTCAGGTACGGTACAATCACAAATGCCGAAAGGACTGGGAACATCAGGCAAACAAGCACTGTTAAAGCTGCCAGTGTAGTCAGGACAAATATCTCTTCAGTGTGGACTTTGCTTTCGATGTTTTCCTGCCTTGCCATAATGGCCATAATCTTGCCGAGCCATTTGGTCCAGAAGAATAAGGTGGCGGCGCTACCAAAAACAATGAACATGACTAGAAGTATATTGCCTGAGTCGACAAAGGCCTTCATGGCCGCCCATTTTGAAATCAGCATGCCAAAGGGAGCCAGGAACATGCCGCAAATGCCCACGACCATATAGATGGCCACTCTTGGCATTCTGCTGAATAATCCATCCATATCCTCGATGTCTCTGCTGCCGATATTGTGTTCTGCAGTTCCGACGCACAGAAATAATAAGGATTTAGCCACAGCATGGAATATGATCAACATTATCGCTGCCCAGACTGCCGCCGCTGTGCCGATACCGGCGCAGGCTACGATCAGACCCAGGTTTGCTACTGTTGAATAAGCAAGAACTCTTTTTGCGTTGCTTTGTGAAATGGCGATGAAGGAAGCCAACAGGAAAGTAATCCCGCCCACCATCATAACCATGATGCCCGCTGGGTTGATACCCAAAACTGGTGCCAGCTTAACAATCAGGTATACGCCTGCTTTTACCATTGTTGATGAGTGAAGCAATGCGGATACTGGTGTTGGTGCAACCATGGCGCCTAGCAGCCAGCTTGAAAAAGGCATTTGAGCTGCTTTAGTAATACCTGCAAATGCAAGAAGGGCAGCAGGTATGACAACACTATAGCCCATCATGCCAATGGCTAGAAGCTGATTCAGCTCTATAGTCTGATAAGTTACGCCCATATAGACGATGGCGAGTACAAACCCAAAACCACCCAGCAGATTCATGACAATCGCCCTGAATGCGTTGTTGGTAGCCTCTTGGGTTTTTGTAAAGCCGATTAACAGGAATGAGCATAAGGTTGTGATTTCCCAGAAGAAGTATAGCCAAACAAGATTGTTCGAAAATACGATGCCAAACATGGCTGAAAGAAACAGGAACAAAAGGAAGAAGAATAGTGGTCTTCTGTCCTTCTGATCATGGTGATGGTGCTGAAAGTCTTTCATATAGCCAAGGGCGTAAACGCAGATGAGACTTCCGATGACACCAATAATCAGCGCCATGATGATGGAAAATTTGTCAATAAATAGATCACTTTGAACTTCTATGGTATGTCCAACGTTTAGTTCGAACCAAACCATAATGGGTGCCTGAATGGCCACAAGAACCGAAGCCAAGTACTTTTTATATTTGATGCCAAGTACGAATATAAAGCCTGCAATAGCGATTTCAAGACCCATCATGATATAGGTCACATACTCGCCTTCAAACTTGAAATAGTCGCCATTAGATCCAAAGTACTGCCACGCGAGATAAACGGAACCCGCTGCAATGACTGCTGCTGCAGCCTTTACCAGGACTCCTCTCGCCATGTCGGTCTTGAGCACCAAAAGAGCAAGGGCAACCACTAATGGAAACAAAATTAGAAAAAATAATGTGCTCAATTTAATCCTCCTCTTTTCTTTTGATTAGTTTTGAACGATCACTCTTGAGATTGCGTTCTCAACAAATAAAATGTGATTTCTTGAAATATGCCACTGGTTATTATATTACTAATGCCTAAAAAACACAAGGTGATAAACCACCACTTGAAATACACAGAATTGTCATACAAAATCTTCCCATTTATGAAAAATCAACGTATTGTTTCATAGAATGATATTTCCAGTATCACAATTGCGACAAAAGGGCTTTTCGGCATTAAATAAGGCTTTCTATTTATAATAAAGCAATTACCGTGCCAAATGATTAAAGGCTGGCTAAGCTGCCAGCCTTTAATCATTGTTCTATATAGAATCTAATTTTCTTGTATTGCTCTGTTGGATGAGTAGAACAATTGGCCCAAACTGTTGACTCGACAGTGACTAGACAATCGGGCAAACAGTTGACTAGGCCTTTGCTTTTTTGGGATCAATCTTTAATCCAACCAGAAACAGTATAATGCCGATTGCCGCGCAGCCAATCGTCGCATATTGAATCCAGACCAGCATTGTATCAAGGAAGTTTTCAAAACCATAAGTCTCCAGATAATAATCATTGCCCCAACTGCCTTCAAACCAAGGGAGGAACATGGAGCCAATGACGCCCATAATAGAAAGCACGATAAACATAAAACTCATGCGCTTCATATCTCCAATAGCAAGACCAGTACTAGGATTAACCGGATATGCTTCTTTGTCCTTTTTAGCCAGGCCGCCGTACATCCTTTTCCAGATGAAGTAAAGAATCGGTCCGGAAACGATGCCCACCATGCCGCCGATGAAATAATCGGTGCCGTTGATGAAGAACGCAGCAAAAGCTAGTAAAATTGGCACTATACAAACGACGCACAGGAAGCCGTATCCACCGGGAATCTTGAATTTTCTTTCCGAATCCGGGATTTTCTTTCTCAAGATCATAGCAGAAATGAAAATCATAATATAAGCCGAAACAAGCAGGAATACGTCGACTACAACAATGACTGTAAATGCGAAGTTGCAGAGGATGAGATTGACAATACCTACCGAAAGAACTGCTACATAAGGAACGCCATGTTTTTTGTCACATTTGACAAGGAGTGGAGGTGCCAGATGGTCTTCTGCCAGAGCAAAGAATCCTCTGGAGCCTGAGGCTATATAAGTGTTATAAATCGAGCACTGGGCCAGAATTGCAACAATGACAAAGAAAAATCCAAAGCCTTGTCCCCAATAAGTGGTGACGACGGAGGCATAACCAACCGAATCCCCTGATGTTCCCCAGCTTTCCCAAAGACCCATGGAAGCTAAGCCGCCCATAGTAGGCAATATATAGACGAGCATAATCAATGGAACCGTTATAATTGTGGCTTTAGGAATGACCTGCGGATTTGAAATCTCACCGGCAACTGTAGACATAGACTCATATCCCGAGTACATCCACATACCTATGGCTATCCCTGAACCGATGTAGGCTACCCAATCACTGAAAGCGATGCCTGAAACGCCGAGGTTCGTGCCATCTGCAGTAAATGGAATAAACGGGTTTTGGTTCCAATGTGTAAAACCGACAAAAGCCACCATCGCGAAAGCAAAAATGACTAAAATAGAAAGAGCTGTGGACACAATACCGACGTCTCTGACGCCCCTGATGTTAATATAAGTAAAAATCACGATAATAGCTGCTTTGACACCAAATTCAGCGACGCCATCAAGGCCAAAGGCGCTGGCCATATATCCACCAGCCAAAATAACATAGAGTGTGTTATCAATATAGATGGATATGGTTCTCCACCAGCCTGCCTGAAAACCCCAGAATTCTCCTAAAGCCTCTTGAACCCACTTGTAGTATCCCCCTTCTTGAGGTCTTGCTGAGCCAAGTTCTGATGCTACCAGCCCGAGTGGAATACTCCAGACAAATGGCAGAACCATGAGCATGACTAGGGCTAATCCCGGGCCAGTTGCCGGAATCATCTCTTCGATACCGTAAGCCCCGGCGGCACATAAACAGAAAATCATGAAAACGACGGTTCGTGTCTTTAGTTCGTACTTCTTAAGGCCCATGCTTTCCGTGTCCATTTTAGCGCCTTTTGAAACCTCATCCATTATTATTTCCCTCCTATTTTTGATAATTTTTTCGCTGTCACTCAGTGATCTTTAAAAAAATGAATCCTGTCTCATTAATTTCAATTCTAACGGCATTGTATTGAATTTTCAATTAATAATTCGAAATATGAAGGTTATGGCTGTAAGTGCGCAAGATAATTCTGCTTTTATAGCTTAATTGTTAAATCTTTATTGTTAAATTGCTCTGCTTTCTTCCGATTTTTCAAATCTTTTTGTGTGCTGCTGATTTTTCAAATCTCCCTGCGCCCTTCCATGGCCTTTGACAATGTCACTTCATCAGCGTACTCAAGATCGCCCCCAACAGGCAGTCCATGGGCTATTCTAGTGACCTTAATCCCTGAAGGTTTAATCAACCTAGCAGTATACATGGCTGTTGCTTCACCTTCGATATTCGGGTTGGTTGCCATTATGATTTCTTTGACGTCATTTTGCTGCAGCCTGATTATAAGCTGCCTGAGATTAATGTCTTCAGGGCCAATGCCGTCCATAGGCGAAATGGCACCATGAAGCACATGATAAAGACCGTTAAACTCCCTAACTCTCTCCATGGCGCTCACGTCTCTTGGACTCTCAACAACACAAATCACGCTCTGGTCTCGTGCTGGATCTCCGCAGATTCTGCAGGGATCCGTATCCGTCAGGTTGGCGCAGACGGAGCAGTATTTCATATTGGTCCTAGCATCCACAATGGCATCCGCTATCCCAAGGGCATCCTTCTCTTCCATAGCCAGAATATAAAAGGCTAACCGCTGAGCGCTTTTGCCGCCGATCCCCGGGAGTTTTGACAATTCGTTAATTAGCCTCGCCAGAGGCTTTGCGTAATTCTTCATATTTATTCCGTTAACCCAGTCCTGGTATGGAAAGGCCTCCCGTTATTTTTCCCATTTCGCATTGCGAAATTTCTTCCATTTGCCTGAGGGCCTCGTTGGCCGCTACCATAACTAGATCCTGCAGCATTTCAACGTCAGATGGATCCACAACCTCAGGTTTGATTTTAATGGAAATGATTTCCTTCTTGCCATTGACTGTGACGCTTATAGCGCCCCCGCCAGCTGTGGCTTCTACTTCTCTTTTGTTCAGTTCATCCTGAACCTCTTCCATTTTGTTTTGCATGGCCTGCATCTGCTGAAGCTGCTTTTGCATTCCTGCTTGCCCGCCTCCTGCTCCACCGCCCGATCCACCGCTGCTCGGTTTCTTTCCCGCTCTCATACCTTTTCCCATTTTTCTGCTCCTCCTTCAGGCTTTTGATAGCCTAACTCCTATTTTATTCAATATTCCCTTTAATAAATATTCCCTTTAATAAATATTCTCTTTAATCAATATTCTCTTTATTCTATAATCTCAATGGTCATGCCGAATTTTTTCCCGGCTTCCTCTGCAAGCTCAGCAGCTGATTTGTCCTTATATTTTTCCTTGTCCATAACTAGTCTGCAATCCATGCGCAGCCGTTTTCCCGTATGCTTTTCCATGAGATTTTCAAGATCATTTTTATTTTTTTCTGCATACTCCTTGGCCATTCCGCTTATGGATTCAAGGTAAAAAACGCCATCATCAAGACCCACCAGCTTTGTGCCAGTACGAATCAAGTTGAAACTGCCTTTTTGCGCTTCAGCGTCTTCGAAAATCTTATGCCATAAGCTTTCATTGTCAATGGTAAGATCAAAGTGTGGCTTCGCCGATTCTTTGCTGTCCTGGCGCGGCATCGTCGCTACCTCTTTGCTGTCCTGGCGCGGCATTTTCGCCGCATCTTCCGCTTTCCCAATCATCAGACTAAGGCTAGAGGCGAAGCCCTTCTCAAGAGCTGAAATACGACTAAGCAAGGCTTCAGGCGTCTGGTTCATCGCTGGAGAAGACAATTTGATCGCGGCCAGTTCAAGAAGAGTTCTTGGCTGACTGGACCATTTTGCTTCGCTCAGAGTTTTAGACAGCTCCATTATGCCAAAGCTGATGAAGGCCATTGGTATGTCTATACCCTGTTGCCTAACACGTTCGATATTTTCACAAGACATATTGATCACATCGTCAAGGTTTTTTACATATTTCGACATCATCAGATTGCGCAAATGAAAAATCCAGTCTTTGATAAACTGTTTGACATCCTTTCCGCCCGACATGATTTGATCTATAAGGACTAAGGCCTCCGCAGTTTTATACTCTGTCACAAGCTGAGTCATCTCTATGAAAACCTCTTCTCCAGCCGTTCCAAGTATGTCAATAACATCGTCTCTCGTTACGATTTTCGACCCGGAAGAGGTGCACTGATCTAAAATGCTAAGCCCATCCCTAACGGATCCATCCGCATTAGCAGCTATAAGCGCCAAGGCTTTTTCCTCTACCGACACGCCGATTTCCCTGCAGATTTTGGCCATGCTGCCGATCAGGTCTTTTTCGGGAATGCGATGAAAATCAAGACGCAGGCACCTGGACAAAATAGTTGCTGGCAGCTTTTGGGATTCGGTGGTAGCAAGAATAAACATCACATGGTCCGGCGGTTCCTCGAGGGTCTTGAGCAGCGCATTGAAAGCTCCCGTCGAAAGCATGTGGACTTCATCTATGATATAGACCTTGCATCTGCCAACTGAAGGTGGATATTTGACACTTTCACGTAGCTCCCGGACATTCTCTACACCGTTGTTGGACGCGGCATCAATCTCGATGACATCCATGAAAATGCCCTTTTGAATGCTGATGCAGTTCTCACAGATGCCGCAGGGTTTGTTTTGATTCTCCGCCAGGCAATTAACGCCTTTGGCCAGGATTCTGGCTGTAGAGGTTTTCCCCGTGCCTCGTGTCCCGCAAAAAAGATAGGCATGGCTGGTCTTCCCTGCCTGTATCTGATTCTTCAGGATTTTCACGATATGATTCTGACCGATCAGTTCATCAAAGGTTTCTGGTCTTTCACTTCTATAAAGGGCCGTATACATGATTTCCTCCATAAGCGTCATAGGATGCATTTTTCTATTTTGTTAATTCCTGCTGTGTTCCATATTTTATATCATAGTATAATTTCAGGGGAAATGAAATAGAAAAGAATTGCCCTTTGCTAGCTTCGCAGAACAATGGAAAAGGTTTTGCTGCGGCACATAAGAAGACCCGCTTATCGCTGCTTCCTTCCGGACCTGACGAGGTTCACAGACTCTTATTGCGCAGGACCCAGTCCACGCTCATACGAAGCTAAAAAAGGACAATTCTCATTTGGCGGAGAGAGCGGGACTCGAACCCGCGGGGCTTTAACACCTTACACGCTTTCCAGGCGTGCCCCTTAGCCACTCGGTCATCTCTCCAAAACCGTCGAAGACAATAATACTACATCTTCATAATAAAAACAAGTTCCCAGATTATAATTTTTAAAGTCTCAAAAGAACAGAATCTGCCATTGTTTGCCCAAATACTTAGCTCTCTTCCTTTTTCCTCCTTTTTCGTGTCAGGGACAACCCGCCAAAGCCGCTGATAATGGCTGCATAAAAGCCCAGATCATACCACCAGCCAGTATTTAAGACTTCATAGACACGGATATTATGATCAAACAAGCCAATTATTATTGATAGAGGTGCCATCCACCCATGCCAAATGCCCCAAAAGAAACCCGCCGGGTGAGAAGAGGTATATGTGCCATCTCCAGGTACGCACCCCGTCAAAGTAAAAATCATTAACGCTATAACTAAAGCGACTAATGTTATTCTTCTTGCCATTTTGTAAAACTCCTTCCATTTTATCATTTTATGAACATGGTGCAGTTTTTCATTTTAATTAAGCATTGATCCACCGGTATTATTTTTTGAAGAAATCCTTGAATTTATCTCCAAATTTATCACCAAGGGTATTGGTTTGTTCTTCTTGAACCAGCGAGGCAGCCTCTTCTCCTTGACCCTCTGCATCCTTGATGCTTAAGCTAAGCCTTTTTTCTTTTTCGTCAATACTCAGTACGACAGCTTTAATCAAGTCTCCCGCCTTTAAGATATCGGAAGCCTTTCTGATGCGTTCAGAGGAAATTTCGGATATATGAACCAGGCCTTCTATGCCTGCCTCTACTTCCACAAAGGCGCCGAAGTCGGTAAGCCTGACGACAGTGCCTGAGATCAAATCATCCACCCTATAATAGTCGGCGGCGCCCTTCCATGGGTCTTCCTCGACGTTTTTTAATACCAGACTGATTTTATTGTTCTTTCGATCAATCTTTGCAACGAATACCGTCACCTGATCCCCTTCGGAAACCACTTCTGATGGGTCGTTGACTCGATGCCAGGCCAGGTCATCCAGATAAATGAGGCCTTCCACTCCGCCGAGGTCAACAAAGGCACCGAATTTCATCAGCTTGGTTACAACGCCCTGCCGCATTTCACCGACCTTAAGCTGCCCCATCAGTTCTTTCTTCATACCTTGTCTTTCAACTTCTTCGATAGCCTTCCTCGAAAGGACAGCTCTTTTCTTCTCTTTGTCAAAATCTTCGACTACAACCTCTAATTCCTTGCCCACATAAGTGCTCATGTCTTCTACAAACCGATAGGACAAAAGAGAACCCGGAATAAAGCATCTGACATTACGGTAGGTAGCTGCAACGCCGCCCTTGACAACTTCCGTTACTTTTACCTTAATTTTCTTGTTTTGATCAAAGGCTTCTTCCAATTCTTCCCAGCCTACAAGTTCTTCCGCACTTTTGTGAGAAAGCAAAACATTCCCTTCGTGATCATGCGGATTAAGAACAAGCACCGATATATCGTCCCCAGCTTGATAATCAAAATCATCAGTCATTTCTTCCTTTGTAATGATGCCATCTGAGGTATGGTTGATATTGACAAGGATTTCTCCTTCATTGGCCTCTATAATGGTACCTTTTAGGATATCATCTTTAGATACCTTCCTCATGGATTTTTCTATTTCATCCATAAAGTCAGCCATGGTACTCTGATCTTCTGACACATTTGGAACTTCTACCGCATTCGGGCTACCCGAAACATTCGGTTCGTTTTTGGCATTTGGGCCTTCTTCATTATTTTGCCTGTCAATCTTACTTAGCTCTTCCATTAATTCCGTTACCTCTCTTTTACTTAGTATAAAAATATTTTACATCATTTTGCCGTACATTTCACCTCATTATTTGGTAAAAATAATCATTCATTTCCCGATACTGTCGCATTAAATAGAATGATATTAATCACAAAGCCCGAAAATTTATTTGAATTCGCTTGACATTAAGTGAACGTTCATTTATTATACGTCTATAGCTATCATATTGAATAGGTGGTTTTATGAGAAAAAAAGACGATGAGAAACAGAACAGCATTAAAAAGTCAGTGGTTCAATTGATTTTGCAGGAAGGCTTTCATGGCACATCGATTTCTAAGATCGCAAGGTTAGCTGGTGTATCTCCTGCCACAGTCTATATTTATTACCAAAATAAAGAAGAAATGCTGCGCGATATTTACCAGGAGTATGCCGAAGATGTTTTTGACTTTTTACTTCAAAAGCTCATCCCAGAGATGTCGGGAGAAGAGTTGATTGATGTCTTGATCAGGCAGTATTATCACTATATTCATGAGAACACAGAAACATTCCATTTTGTCGAGCAATTCAGGTCCTGTCCATCACTGCATGAAGGTTGTCAGGATCTACGAGGGACTGCATCCTTAAATGGCATTTTGAGAGACTATAAAGAACGTGGCATATTGAACAATTTTAACAACGAAAACATTTGGGCAATTCTCTTTTATCCAGTGAAGACCATTGCCATTAAACCTTATAAAACCGGATCAAACTCAGAAGATATGCTGGATGAGATGATCCAAATCATTCGAAACGCACTGTTAAAATAGTGATTTAAATTAAAGAAAGGGTGACAGATATGATACTTCCAATCATAGATTTGGTATTGCTTCCAGGTATGAAGCATACTTTGAGACTAAACCAACTAAACAAAGAAGAATTAAAACTCTTGTCTGATGAAAATCAGCAAGTCATCGCACTACCACTTAAATCAAGTCAGTCAAAAAAAGACATGAAGGCTGATGACTTTCATAAAGTGGGCTTTATACTTGAAGTAACAGGTATTACGACCTTAGAGAAGGGCTTTCAGCTTCAGGTCAAAGTAAAAGACCAGGTTGAAGTATCCGAAATAGAGATTTCCAAGAATTATATCAATGGAAAGGTCGTTTCTGTTCCGGAAAATATAGACATGAATGAGAAAAGCCAAAAGGAAATGATGGATTACATCAAAGGGATTTCACATGAAATCGCTGCAAAGTTCAGAGATTCAGACCATATCACGAAAGTTGTCGATGAGATTGATGATTTGAACAGGCTGATCGGCCATATATCCCAGTTCCTCCCCCTTTCCAACGAAGAAAAATATGCACTTATGGAGACAGCTTCTTTGAAAGAGCGCAGTCTCATGTTCATTGATTACTTTTTAAGGATGAAAGAGTCCTTGCAGCTTCAGATCGAAATGGCCGAGCGCTTTTCGGATAAAGCCAACAAGAATTATCGAGAAGCAGCCCTTAGAGAGCAGCTTAAGGTGATTCAGGAAGAATTGAATGAAGGCAAGCCGGAAAAGAAGGATAAGGATTATAGAAATCGCATCCTAAGCGCCCATATGCCAGAAGACATACAGGCGGCCGCTCTTGAAGAGCTGGATAAAATGGAAAGCCAAGGTCCCAGCAGTTCCGAATATAACGTCATCAGAAATTACCTCGATTTGATTGTCGGCCTGCCATGGCAGCTCGGAGATGAAAAACCCATCAATATCGGTGAAGCGAGACGTATTTTAAATGAGCAGCATTATGGCCTCGATAAGGTCAAAGACAGAATCATACAGCAGCTTGCCGTCATGCATCTTAGAAAAAATAAAAAAGGTTTGATTCTGCTTTTAGTTGGTCCTCCCGGCACCGGGAAAACCAGTTTGGGAAAGAGCATTGCCCAGGCGCTGGATAGAAAATATGTCAGACTGAGTCTTGGCGGAATCCGAGATGAAGCTGAAATACGTGGTCATCGCAGAACCTATGTTGGCGCATTGCCGGGCCGTATTATCCAAAGCATAAAGAATGCCGGCGTGATGAACCCGGTGATGGTCCTTGACGAAATAGACAAGCTGATGGTCGGTTACAGCGGAGATCCGGCGAGTGCTCTTTTGGAAGTCCTTGATCCGGAACAGAACAACACCTTTACCGATCATTATTTAGACCTACCCTATGATCTCTCAAATGTATTGTTTATCGCTACGGCAAATTCCGTTGAAAGCATTCCTAGGCCTCTTCTTGACCGTATGGAAGTGATTCAGGTTTCAAGCTATACTACAAGCGAGAAGTTTCATATAGGAAAGAACCATTTGATTCCCGAATCCTTGTCTGAACATGGATTAACCGTTGATGACATACAGATTGAAGATGAAACCCTGCACAGAATCATTTCGGACTATACACTTGAAGCCGGCGTGCGCGGTCTCAAAAAACAACTCAACACCTTGGCACGAGTAACGACGGAAAAAGTCATACTGGGCGATGAGCCAAAGCCTCTGATCATTACTGTAGAAAGCCTACAGGAAATCCTTGGCAGGCAGGTATCGCGCCATGATTTGGCTCAAGACTATAATCCTCCCGGCGTTGTGACTGGCCTTGCTTGGACGCCCGTTGGCGGAGAAATTTTATTCATTGAAGCAACAGACATGCCCGGGAATGGCGATGTGATCATAACTGGCCAGCTGGGAGATGTGATGAAGGAATCTGCAAAGATCTCCCTAAGCCTTCTGAAATCAAGGCTGCCGATTAATACAGTCCCCTTCAAGGAGAAGGACCTTCACATACACGTTCCTTCAGGTTCGGTGCCAAAGGATGGCCCTTCGGCCGGGATAGCTCTCTTCACTGCACTTGCTTCATTAGTGACAGGAATCCCAGTAAGCGGAAAGCTGGCTATGACAGGAGAAATCACCCTCAGAGGTCTGGTGCTCCCAATTGGCGGGTTAAAGGAAAAACTGATTGCCGCTCAAAGGGCAGGCATCAAAAAAGCATTGATTCCAAAGGATAACGCAGTTGATCTAAAGGACATACCCGAAGAGGTTATCAGCCAATTAGAGGTCATTCAGGTTGAAACCATTGAAGATGTCCTTCGAGAAACCCTTATGATTTCCCTCCCCAGAGCAGCCATTGTTCCATGGCTGAAGGACGGTAGTGATATGCAGGCAGACATTAAGCGTTAAAGTCACATTTTAAAAACCCGCGGAGTGAAAGTGAAGTGCACTTTCATTCTACGGGTTTTGACTAGTTCTTTTGTAACAAAATTATATTACATTTGTATCAATTCGTTCTTTTATAACAGAACTACATTGCATTTTCATCATTTAGTTCTTTTAAGCTAGAACTAAACCTTTATTTGCTTCCAATTTTCGAATTATAAATAAATTGACTTTTTGACAAATTGGTCTAAAATAAAATTATATTTTAGATTTGACGGAATAATTGGGAAGAGGAGTTTTTTAAGATGTATATTAAACGCGCTGCAGAAAATGTCGTTTTGCAAATATCAAAACAGTTTGGTGTGCTTTTAATTACAGGCCCAAGGCAGGTCGGCAAAACCACCTTGCTTCAAAAGCTTGCTGAAAAAGAACGCGGATATGTCACATTGGACGATCCCGATGCAAGGATGCTCGCCAAAAATGATCCAGCACTGTTTATGCAGCGATATACGCCACCTATTATTATTGATGAAATTCAATATGCTCCGGAGATTTTCCCTTATATTAAAATGAGTGTTGACGCTTCAAAAAACAAAGGTGACTTTTGGCTTACTGGTTCTCAGGTGTTTCAAACCATGAAAAATGTCAGCGAATCTCTCGCCGGCAGAGTGGGCATTATTGAGTTGCTTGGGCTTTCCAACAGTGAAATTAATGGCACGATCTCAGAGAAATTTATACCAA
This sequence comes from Bacillota bacterium, assembly GCA_025361765.1. Classification (GTDB taxonomy): domain Bacteria; phylum Bacillota; class Clostridia; order Peptostreptococcales; family Anaerovoracaceae; genus JBBRXH01. The sequence goes on along the minus strand of JANYJS010000083.1, from coordinate 20,165 downwards.
CTCCTCAAAGGCTGATGGCAAGGATAGGCACTGTAAAAAGGATGGATTTAATGCAAACATACCATCGCATTTTTAAAGGCAGCATGCCTGCCGTCTATGCTGATGATCTTGACATCGAAACCTACTATAAATCCTACGTCAACACTTATCTTCAAAGAGATATCAGAGATTTAACCCAAGTTGGGGATGAAATGGCGTTCTTTAATTTTATGACGGTCGTTGCCGCAAGAACAGCAAAGCCGATCATTTATGATGAAATTGCAAGAGACGCCGGGATCAGTCCCCCAACCGCAAAAAAATGGCTGTCTATTCTTGTGTCATCAAGCATTGTTGCCCTTGTGCAGCCCTTTCACAACAACATATTAAAGCGCGTAACAAAAATGCCGCTTCTTCATTTTCTTGATACTGGGCTTTGCGCTTATCTTTTAAAATGGAGCAGCTCAGAGACATTAGAACGAGGAGCGATGTCTGGTGCATTCTTTGAAAGCTATGTTTTCTCGGAAATATATAAAAGCTGGCTAAATGCCGGAAAAACTCCTCCCGTGTATTATTATCGTGATAAAGATCAAAAGGAAATCGACCTGCTCATCTTGCATGATGGCACGCTCTATCCCATCGAATCGAAGAAGTCAGCCTCGCCTGGAAAAGACTCAGTTAAGCAGTTTAAAGTATTATCGTCATTAACTGAGCCCGAAAAATTCGGTGAACTTGCGCAGCTTAAAATAAATATCGGAAATGGCGCAGTCCTTTGTATGTCAAGCGATCTTCTGCCCATTGATCAGAAAAATTGGTATATCCCCGCCTGGATGATTTAGCCTTTGCCAAAACCGCCGCTTTATGCTAATGTGTTATAAGGAGTTTATTAGAATGGGTTTATTTGTCGGTATAATTATGAGCGCCTTCGGGTTAGGCTATTTTGTCTATGGAAAAAAGTCTGATGATCTGCTTTTTCTATTCACTGGGATTGCTTTGATGATTTATCCCTATTTTTTTCAAAACGTCATGGCTATTGTCATCATAGGTGTTATCCTTCTGATTGCACCATTTGCATTGAAAAAATTTACTGAATAATTCTGGAAAGAAGGTATTAAAATGGATAGTGTTATCCCATTTCTAAAAGAAAATGCCATCAATATTGTGGCAGTTGTTGTTCTAATCTTGTTTTTATATCCCAAAATACGTCTGATCACAAACAAAAGCGTGGCCAGCATCTCTGCTGAAGATGCCGTTGAATTGATTAAAACACAAAAGGACCTGGTCATTATCGATGTCCGCACTGCCGCAGAATTTAAAACCGGTCATATCCAAGGGGCTAAAAACTTCCCGCTGGGAGAGCTTTTAAGAAGAATGAAAGAGCTTGAAAAATTCAGAGGCAGGCCACTTTTGGTTCACTGCGCTTCAGGAAATAGAAGTTTAAGAGCCGTAAGTATTCTCGTTAAGAATAAATACGGCCCCATTTATCATATGAATCGCGGACTTGTCACTTGGAGTTACGGGCTAAAACGTTAATGTCTGCTCCTTAGCGAATCCCTGACCGCCTGCAAAAGCTGATCTTTCTCTATTACGCCCCGGTGTCTGACTTCCTTGTCCTTAAGATTCTTAAGGCCAGATGGAATTTGGACGCCGGTTTTTTCATGGATCTTCTCGATATAGGCAAATTCATCGTCTTCATGACCTAGCCCGATAGCAGGGGCGACGCTGTTCGCAAATTTATAAGCGCTGGCCGTAGACGCGATAACCGATACTGTTTGATCTCCTGATGCCTCTCTATACGACTTGTAGACGCTATAGGCCACGGCCGTATGGGTATCCATAAGGTAATGGTCACTTTGATATAATTCTCCGATTGCCTCATTTGTGGCTTTCTCATCTGCGAAGCCGCCATAAAACTCTTTTAAACCGTCTTTAATCTGATCACTGGCCTCATAATGATGATTTTTTTCTAAAGCTTCCATCAATCCCTGAACCTCTGTGCCCTGGTTTCCACTCAGATGATAAAGCAGCCTTTCCAGGTTGCTGGAAATCAGAATATCCATAGACGGGCTGTTTGTCACGTAAAAATCTCTTCTGGCGTCATAAATCCCGGTATTGATGAAGTCGGTCAGTATTTTGTTTTTATTGGAAGCACAGATGAATCGATGAACCGGAAGCCCGATTAGCTTTGCGTAATAAGCAGCTAAAATGTTGCCGAAATTACCCGTAGGCACAACAACGTTGATGGGTTCCCCTGCTTTAATGGCGCCCCGCTGAATCAGCTTTGCGTATGCGTATATGAAATAGGCGATTTGAGGCACAAGGCGGCCAATATTGATGGAGTTTGCCGATGACAACTTATAGCCTTTAGCCAGCAATTCCTGAGCAAATGAAGCATCTGCGAAAATCTTTTTAACCGCAGTCTGAGCGTCGTCAAAATTGCCCTTAATAGCATAAACGTGGGTGTTTACTCCCTCTTGGGATGTCATCTGCTTTTCCTGAACTTGGCTGACTCCTTCGCTGGGATAAAAAACGATGATTTCTGTATTCTTCACATTGGCAAAGCCCGAAAGAGCTGCCTTACCCGTATCTCCGGATGTCGCTGTCAGGATGACAATCTTCTTGTCTTCCTTTTCCTTTTTTAAAGCAGTTGTCAATAAATGGGGCAGAATGGACAGGGCCATGTCTTTAAAAGCCGCTGTTCTTCCGTGGTAGAGCTCCAGAAAATAGGCGCCGCCAGCTTTTACAACAGGAGCAATTTCTTTTGCTTCGAATTTTTCATCATAAGCCTCATCAATACACGCTTTAAGCTCTTCAGAGGTATAATCCGAAAGAAAACCAGCCAAGACCAGAAAAGCAATCTCCTGGTATGTCATATCTTTCATATCTTCTAATTTCATCGCAAGCTTTGGCATTGAATCTGGTACGAATAGCCCCTTGTTTGCCGCTATACCCTGTATAATGGCCTGAGCCGAGTTTTTAGTCTCTGTTCCGCCTCTTGTGCTTTTATATGTGATCATGATTATTCCTGCCTTATCTCAAATATTCTGTGGTAATTCGCCCTAGAATGGTCATACCTTTAATAATGGTCTCCTCGCTCATATTGGAGAAATTGATGCGCATCTCATTATTCTTGGCGTTTTCTGGGTAGAAGGATCCTCCAGGAACAAAAGCTACCTTTTCTTTTAGGGCCAAAAGAAGCAATTCCCGGGAATTTTTGCCTTCCGGAAGGCTCAGCCAAAGAAACAACCCGCCCTCTGGCACTTCATAGGAAACGGTGTCCGGAAAATGCTCAGCGATGGTTTGCATCATCAGGTCTCGTCTCGACTTATAAAGACTGACAATTTTTTTGATATGTCCGTCGTAGTCACAGTGGTTCATATAGTAATCCATCTGTCTTTGGGCTATCGCTGAAGTGGAAAGATCGACGCTGGACTTTAGCAGCAGATATTTTTCCTTAATATCCTTTTGCGCGCAAATCCAGGCTACGCGAAGACCCGGGCAGAAAGTCTTTGAAAATGTTCCGCAGTAAACCACCTGACCTTTATGATCAAAGGAAATCAAGGGTTTTTTCAGGGTATCGCCAAATGCTAGCTCCGCATAGGCAGCGTCTTCAAGCACGGCTATTTCATAATTTGACATGAATTCAACGAACTCTCGTCTTCTCTGATTAGACCAGCAGCGGCTGGTAGGATTTTGGTAATCCGGAATGACATAAATCAGTTTAATCCTATCCCCATATTTATCGATGGCAGCTTTTAGTGCCTCTATTTCTATGCCGTCCTTATCCGTGGGTACGGCTACAAGTTCTGCCTCGTAGGCCTTCAGTGCATTTAAGGCGCCCAAATAGGACGGTGTTTCGAAGAGAATCACATCTCCTTCGTCAATGAAAAGCATGCCGGATAGATCCAAGGCCTGCTGAGAGCCCCCGGTTATGATGATTTCATCCTTGGTGACAGTCATATTGAAAAGCCTGTTCATGCGGTCTGCAATGCTTTCCCTCAAAGGGGTAAAGCCGCTGGCAGAACTGTAACTCAAAGCTTCTTTTCCCGCCTCATCAAGAACTTTTACAAAGGATTCCTTTATGTCTTGAATCGGATAGGTTTCAGGCGAAGGAAAACCGCCTGAAAAAGAAATCATATCTGGTGCCTCAGCCAGTTCCATCAGGCTGAGAAGCTCTTTGTCCTCTAATCTTGACATTCTGTGAGCGAATCTCATCTATTTACCTGCTTTCTCGTGTAATTTGACCATTTTGCGCGTCCGTTCGTTGCAAATCAGTTGTTTTGCAAAACAATTCAGGACGCATACCATTTATTTTACTAATAGTTCAGTGCGTAAATATCCTTGGATTTAGCATAAATTCCAGCTGCAAAGGTACTGTTCCTGCTCTGGCGTCAGATGATCAATCTCGATATCCCAGGACGCCAGTTTGGCCGTTGCCACCATGATGTCTATCTCGCCGGATACGTCTATGACTTTTGCCGGAAGCGTTCCCTTATTATTAAGGATGTATAATGCGCTCATGCACTGAACGGCAAAGCTCATATCCATGATTTCGGCCGGGTGGCCGTCTGCGGCAGCGATATTGACCAGTCTGCCTTCTCCAATTACGTTGAGCCATTTGCCATTGGGCATTTTGTAGCCCATGATGTTTTTACGCATTTCTTTTTTCTCTGTGGCAATTTTCTCTATAGCTTCCATATCGACTTCCACATTAAAATGTCCGGCATTGGTCAAAATAGCGCCGTCCTTCATTTTAAGCATATGTTCTGTTGTTATGATACGGTCGCAGCCAGTGGCTGTGACGAAAATGTCTCCGAGAGGAGCTGCCTCAAGCATCGGCATGACCTCAAAGCCATCCATGACGGCCTCTATAGCTCTGACCGGATTGATTTCCGTGACGATGACCCGAGCGCCTAGGCCCTGAGCCCGCATGGCAATTCCTCGGCTGCACCAGCCGTAGCCGCCTATGACCACGCGTTTGGCAGCGATAATCAAATTCGTGTTACGCATGATGCTGTCCCAAACCGACTGACCCGTTCCATATCTATTATCAAAAAGATGCTTGCATTGTGCATCATTGACTGCAACCATAGGTATTTTTAGGGCACCGTCTTTTTCCATCGCCCTTAGTCTGATCACGCCAGTGGTGGTCTCTTCACAGCCGCCAAAGACGCCGGGAATTAAGTCCGTTCTTTTTGTATGAAGCATGTTAATCAAGTCTCCGCCATCATCAATGATGATGTTTGGCCCAAAATCCAGGGCCATCTCTATATGTCTGCTATACTCCTCAGGAGTCGCATTGTACCAGGCATAGACCTTCATGCCGCCTGCCGCAAGCGCTGCCGCTACATCGTCCTGAGTCGACAGTATATTGCTACCAGTAACGGACATATCCGCCCCGCCTGCTGCTAGAACCTCGCAAAGATAAGCTGTCTTGGCTTCAAGATGAACTGACAGACTGACCTTGACGCCGGCAAAGGGTTTATCTTTTATAAATTGATCCTCAAGGCCTCTTAAAATAGGCATATTGTTCTTGACCCAGTCAATTTTTTGTCTTCCTGAAGGTGCAAGACTGATGTCCCTGATTTCGTACTGCTTCATAAATTGATCTCCTTCTCATGCAAAACGCCATCTCATTTTCTATACATTGTAGCTCCATATTTGTTTCAACAGTTTATCATAAAGTCTTTGACATATAAACAAAAACTATCATAAATCCATTCAAAATAGTAATATTAATTCTGCTTAAATATATTACCCCCGAGCTCAGCCTCATTATGTTAAAACTGAAGTCAAATTGATTAAATTATCCCAGGCTCATTCCAATTATGTTAAAATTGAAATCTAATGAGTATCATTTTACTATCAGAAAAAGCTGGCCCCCAATTAATCTCCTGTCTCACAGACAAGGGGCATAAGACTATACCCATACAAAGAACCCCTTCGGTCTATGAAGCCATTTCTACACATGCAGATATTTACGCCTGCCCCATCGGCGGTGAACTGATTTTAGCACCAGAACAGGATGCTGGAATTGGACGCGCTCTTTCTTCTGCTGGCGTTGTTTACGCGCTTGGTTCCTCGATTCTGCAGAAAAATTACCCCGGCAATGTCGCTTACAATGCGGTTTCCACCGAAAACTATTTTATTCATAATTTGAAACATACGGATCCCATGTTATTGGGTAGAGCCCAGCAACTGGGTCTGATCCTCATAGATGTGAAGCAGGGCTATACCAAATGCAATACCGTTATTGTTTCACCTAATGCCTTCATCACCTCTGACGCGGGCATTGCCAGGCAGCTTTCTTCATATCTAATAGACGTTCTATTGATTCAAAACGGTCATGTCGGACTTTCAGGATTCCCGCACGGATTTCTCGGAGGAGCCTCAGGCAAGGTGGATGATACAATTTTTTTCAATGGTGATCTTTCAAGACACCCCGACTGCCAAAGAATCATCTCCTTTATTGAAGACCGCGGTCTTAGCGCCGTTTATTTTGAGGACTACCCCCTGGAAGACATTGGCTCACTTATAAGCCTATACCTGCCATAAATGCCCTGCAACTAAAGTATGGCCCTGCAAATTAAGTATGGCCCTACAAATGAGCTGAATACATAATTTGCTTACTTGCCCTTGGTCAAACATTTATTCACTTGAATGGAGAAATTCTATGAAAACCCATGCGATTATACCCATATTTTTGCCTCACAGTGGCTGTCCCCATGATTGCATCTTTTGTAACCAAAAGAAGATCACGGCGAAGCTTGAGCCAATGACCAAAGCGTCCATTTCGGCTATCGCTCAGCAGGTTCTGCCCACCATTAGGGCACGAGGTATTGAAACAGTGGAAATGGCTTTTTACGGCGGCAGTTTTACCGGCATGCCCCTTGACCAGCAGGAAGCTTACCTTTCAATAGCGCAAGACTACAAAAATCAGGGTTTGATTCAAAAAATTCGCCTCTCAACTAGGCCGGACTATATCAGCGAAAAGATTTTGTCTCTCCTTAAGAATTATCAAGTGGACATCATCGAGCTGGGGGTTCAGTCTTTCGACGAAGATGTGCTAAAGCTTTCAAACAGGGGGCATAGCAGTGACTGCGTCTATACCAGCTCCGCCCTCATCAAAATCTATGGCTTTGAGCTAGGCATCCAGCTCATGATTGGCCTACCAGGAGACACCTACGAGAAGGCTCTAATTTCGGCCAAAAAAACTGTCGATATTGGTCCTTCCATTGCAAGAATCTATCCCACCATTATCATCAAGGATACAGGACTTGAATCTTTGTATCTTTGTCGAGACTACCAGCCCCTCTCCCTTTCTGAGGCTGTCCGAACCGCCAAAGACATGTATCTGATCTTGAATGATGCAGGCATCAACGTCATCCGCATTGGCCTCAAAAGCAGCGATCATATCGCCGATGGACAGGGCATTCTAGGAGATACTTTCCACCCGGCTTTCAGGCAGCTTGTAGACAGCGAGCTCGCCAAAGAATCTCTGGAGAGCCAGCTGAAAACCGATTTTGATGCAGCGACTTTTTATGCCAACAAATCCAGTTATTCAAATATGGTGGGTCATCAAAAAAGCAATAAAGACTATTTTAAGAAAGTCTATCCTAAAAAAGTCTTTATGTTCAAAATCGACAACAGTCTTTCTGACCGCAACTATATCGCAATTTTAGATGAGGTTTAAAATCAGGTCTCTTTTTAATAAGTTGGGGCCAATCACCTTCTCTTATAAGCCAGATCCTACGTCTTTAGTCCAAACGAGATTTGACCGCTTTAAGTAGTTCATCGGCCCCCTGTACCATCAAATCCGACAGCTCCACTTCCTTGATCCATTTATAGGGAATCTCCAGGCTACCAAGATAAGCGCCCAAGATATTGCCGCAGATGGCAGCGGTTGAGTCACTGTCTCCACTATGATTCGCGGCCAGACAAACCCCTTCCTGAAAATCGTGACGATAGACCAAGGCACAATAAATGGCGATGGCTATAGCTTCTTCTCCAACCCAGCCTTGTCCGATCGAAACGAGTCCTTCATAGGGATCAAGATCATCCGCCGTCACTTTTGCAGCCAGGGCAAGGGCTTTTTCAACTGCTGCCAAAGTTTCTTCGTGTCCGCGCCATTTTTTAAGCTCTTCAACACCTGATAAAACGGCGAACTCTATTTCGACGCCAAGAATAATTTCGGAAATCACCCAGGCAAAAAGGCCGGAAGATAGGTAGCCGCTTGGATGTCCGTGAGTTATTGCGCCGCTCTCGCAGCCTATTTTGAAGGCCAGCTTGGGATTTCCCGCGAAATAAAGCCCTACCGGCGCAGCCCGCACGACGGCGCCGCAGCCTTTACTGTCATTTATTTTATCCTTGATGGTGCCGTATTTGGCATTTATGCTTTCAGACAAGGATCCAAGGCAGGTTTTGCCTGGAGACCTTCTGGCGTACAGCTCTTCCCATCTTAAAATTTCACCCTTGAGTAAAAAATCATAGGCCTCATCGGCAAAGCTGCCAGTCTGAGTATACAGCCATTTCTGATAAGAATAAAAAAGACAAGGGGTATAACTATAGATGCCTTTAATTTTAGCTTTTTCATCAGCCCAGATGAGCCCATCTACGGTAAAGGCAGTCATTTGCGTATCATCGGAGATTAATGCTTTTCCTGTTGATTCATCACAAATGAGTTCCCTGATTCCCTGGTTCCCATATAAGGATTTTATCTCATCTATAGAGAGAAACTCAACATTGTATCCGAGGGCATCCCCCGTAGCGCCCCCCAGTAAACAGCCCCTATAATAGGCCTTGCTTTTTTTCATTTCGAAAGTCCTCCTCCTTTGGCGACGATCTTATTTATGAATTCCAATTATTTTCATGGTTCACTTCCAGTCGTTTTCCTAAACTATTTTCATGGTCCGCTGCCAATCGTTCAGCAGCTTTTGTCTCTGCTTATAGTCTGGCATGACATGAGATACAATACTCCAGAATTTCTTGGAGTGATTCATTTCCTTAAGGTGTGCAAGTTCATGGACCACCACATAGTCCACCAGATTCTTTGGCGCCAAAATCAGTCGATAGGTGTAGTTGATTTCTCCTTTTGAATTGCAGGAACCCCATCTTGTGTTAGCACTGTTAATCTTAAGCTGTTTATAGCGAACCCCCATAAGCCCTGCAAAATACTCGCTGCGCTCAGTCAAATAAACACGAGCCATCGCCTTATAGACTTTGATTTGATCGTCGCTTAGGGATAGCACTTTGCGGTCTTCCTGCCTTTTTTGCATTTTATCGATGGAATTTTGGATCCAGACAGATTTTGAAGCGACAAAGGAATCAATGAAGGGCTTGCCCGTTGTAAGCGGAGCCCTGACCACAACGCTGCCGTCAGCTTCCACATGAATAGAAACTGATTTTCTGACTGATCTGATCAGCTTATAGTCCCTCATTCCGTAAAAGGCTTGTCAGCAGCCATATGCCCCATTAGACTTTCGACCACTTGGCCATCAACCAGGAATTGAACCCGCAAAACCTCTGGGAAGCTTTCTCTTAATGTCCTCACGATCTGACTGATCAGCAAGGTTTCCTGAGTGGAACTTCCGCTGAGATTTTCACGATTTAAATCAACAAAAGCCGTTCCATCCAAGGTATAAACAGAATTAATTTTGAGGGTGTCGGATATCATGGTCCCATAATCCGCTTTTGAAGAGACAATCTTTAAAGCCTCAATCGTAGCAAGCTGGATCCCTCCGGGCGTACTTGAAAGCGTCATCTCTTCAGCCGGCATCAAGGGTTCAAGACTACCGTCCCCTATATTCACAGCCTTCTCATTGACAAAATAAAGCTTTACGTTATAATCCGCTGCATCACTTGGATTCTCAACCGGCGGGCTGGCGCAGCCGACAAGCGCGAGGGCGATCATCAGCATTAACAGGCACAAACCGTAAAATCGCTTATTTAACATTTTATATCCCCCCTTAAAAGGTTGTTCAAGAACTGGGCCATTAAAATCCGGGTCTACTCGGGTCTAAAACTTTCGATACGTCAAAGTAGTACCGCGTCAGCTCTTCCGGGCGATTATGCATGGCATAGCCGTCGATATTAGCTCTAGACATAATCATGTTGTCTTTATTATAAATAATTCTGCTCACGCTACCGACGGGACAAATGACATTGAACCCCTGATTGACCAAATACCTTAAGCGTGGATCCTCCGATTTAAATCTGATACCAAAAGGCGTAATATAAAGATTCGTCTTTCCCACAATGGGCTCTATATATTTCTTCCACTTAGTTGTATCATAATCAATTTGCTTCATTGTTATGGTGTAATCCTTAAAATAGCTGTTATGGGTAAAGCTATGGCAGGCAAACAGCCAGCCGTTTTTTCTGAGTACATCTGCTGCTTTTTTGGCCTCCGTCTTTGCTAAATCCAGTTCAGGGCCTTCAGGAAGGGTGCTGATCCTATAGCCCAAAGCCCCCTCATAGCCAGTCAAGGCAATGGTTCCTTTAGCTCCTCGCCAGGAAAAATCAGGGTATAATGCTACAAAATCATCCAGAATCGGCATAACGTCACCATCTCTGGTTAAAGCGCTGCTGCCGTCCGGTGCGGTGACCTCAGTATAAATTTTGCCATCGCTTCCCGCTACCAATTTATTGGCAAAACCATCCGTTCTCATGTAATCATAATAGCTCACATCATCTATTGAAATAACCAGGGGTTTTTTGCCCGGTGGGAGCAAAATCTCTTTTGGTCTTATTTTTCCAGGATTTTCGGGATCCGGCTCACTATATTGATCCAAACTGTAAAGTACATATCCCTTGTCTCGCAATTCAGGCAGCATTTTGTTGAATTCAGAAACGGTGACCATCCAATTGTTGTAGCCTTCTGCAGGTCTGCCTTTATTGTCAAAAGCCAGCTTTGGATAGATGATGAGACTGTGGAAAAAAATATGGTGCATCGGACCTTTATAGACTGTCAAGGAAGCTTTTGCCTTCTCAATCTGTGCGATCCTATCTGCTATGACCTCATCCGATACAGAAGAATAATCCACTTTTAAAGCTACCTCTGTCGTCACTGCTGGAAAAGGCTTCACGCTTAAAAGTAAAGTGGCTGCTTCGTCGTAATAATATCCATCAAGGAGCTTTTTTGCCTCCTTGATGCTGATTTGTCTATCCAAAACAACTTTTTTAGTCTCTAAAATCTGATTTTCTATAATCTTCTGGGCTTCAGCGGCATGCCATTCATTGATGTAGGAATTCCACAATGCACCACCCAGTGTCAAGGCAATCACTGCCAGAAAAACAATCAGAACCGTTATTTTTTTCTTAGACCCTGTCATTCTCTTATGAGTCATAATCATTCTCCCCCATCTGCTGCTCAATATCAAGCCATCATCTAATCCAAGTTTTCCAAAGATGCAGAAATCATAGGTATAACCTGTTTTTTTCTTGAGACTATGCCGGGAAGATAAGCGCTGTTTTCTACCGGCATAACGCCGAAAGCTTTCTCGATGAGGCTAATTTCATTGCCTATACAAAGCACCAATGAGCCTTCTTCAAGTACATCCGTCACAAAAAGCATGAGCAGGTGATAATGCTTTGCAACAGATAGGTTTTCCATATAATCCAGCATGTCCTGTTTTATATCTCTAAAACTTTCCTGATCGACGGTGAAAATCTGTCCCATACCAATTCGGAGACCAGCGAAAACATATTCTTTAAAATCCTGGTGAAAGATTTCATCCGGCGTTTTGCCCTTTAGCGAAGCTCCTTCTTTGAAGAGCTGTCCAGTGAAGTCCTGCAAGTCCTTGATCCCTGCGATTTCAGCCAGTTTCAGCGCTGTGTTCTGGTCTTTGGCGGTGCAAGTCGGCGACTTGAAGCTGATAGTGTCAGAAATAATTGCGGCGCAAAGAATACCGGCGATATTTCTTGCAGGATTGATGCCGCGCTCAAAATACTTGTTGGCTATAATGGTGGAGGTACTGCCAACAGGTTCATTTTGAATAAAAATCGGCTGCACAGTCTGAATATCCCCAAGTCTATGGTGATCAATGATTTCAAGAATTTCAGCTTCCTCTATGCCATTGACGGTCTGTGAAATTTCATTGTGGTCCACCAAAATAACCCGTTTTTTGTTACGAGAAATCAGATGATACCTTGAAATAAAGCCTTTTATCTTGTTATGGTCGTCCACAACAGGATAGCTGCGATATCTGGTCTTGATCATTTTTTCCTGTATATCATCGATGTAGTCATGGCGATTAAATTTAACCAAGTTCTCCGTACTCATGATGGCCCCCGCCGGTATGCTAAGGTTTATAAGCCTGGCCGTGGTAAACGTATCAAAAGGCGTTAGAAGCAGAATGCATTTCTTTTTCCTGGCTAGCTCCATAATTTCAGGCTCAGGGCTTACCCCACAGGTGATAACCATGCAATTTGCTCCGGCTTCAATGGATTTTAGCTGGCTATCGCTTCTATTTCCCGTAATGACGATGTCCCCAGGCTTTACATAGTCACTGATATCCATAGGATCCGTCGCAGCAATAATAACGCTTCCTGTCGTATTGAAATCTTCCTGCCCACCGCTGAGGATTTGGGCATTCAAAGTTTCGACAATACTCTTTAGCGGCGTATCCGTGGAAGCAATGGTCCTATTTTCATGGGCATCCATGTATTCGCCAGTGATGTCCGATACCGTAACAACGCCAAGCAAATGCTTATCCTTGTCAACCACGGGAATTGTCTTAATCCCATTGGCCTTCATTATGCCCCAGGTTGTCTTAATTGAGATGTCCGGAGTAACCGGGAAAGCGGCATCGATGGTAAGGTCGGAAATCTGGGTTTTAACCGTATATAGATAATCCGGCACTTCAATATCGAAATATTTCAGGACAAATTCCGTCTCTCTATTAAGTGCGCCCAGTCTTTTGGCAACGGCAGCAACCCCAGACCTTTTTTTAAGCTCTGCATAAGCAATGGCGGCACAGATGGAATCCGTGTCCGGGTTTTTATGTCCTATGACAAATATAGTATCTTTCATTCAACTACCTCAAAAACTGTATCATCTTTGTCTCTTTATAAAAGCGTCTTCCATTTAGCGCTAATGCCCCTATTCCCATGATATTTATATCGAAGTGTTTTAAGATGTTTATATCGAAATGTTTTAATCGGTAACTACTGCAGTACCTGAGGCAGTCACCATAAGCATGTTATTTGCCTGACCCAGCACTTCATAATCGATGTCTACGCCGACGATGGCATTGGCTCCCATGGTTTGTGCCCTATACTCCATTTCTCTAAGCGCTTCATTTCTGGCGTTTATGAGTTCCCCCTCGTAAGATCCGGATCTGCCGCCGAAAAAATTGGTCAAGCCGGCAGCCATATCTTTAATAAAGTCCACGCCTGAAACGATTTCTCCAAAGACTATCCCTTTGTATTCCAGAATTTTTTTGCCTTCTATGCTGGGTGTTGTAGTAACAATCATATGCTCTTCCTCCTTAATAAATAAACAAATCCACTTGCAATTGCATTCTATAATTTATTATACATTGCGTGGTGACCCTTGAAAAGGAATAATAGAAACTAATTGCATTGTATTTACGGGGAAAAAGGCATAAAATTAAAACACGGAAAAATAGCAAACGAAAGGAGTGAACCAATATGTATACAGCAACATGGAATGGCACGGAACTCGCTAGAAGCGATAAAACAATAGAAATCGAGGGCAATCAATATTTCCCGCCCGAATCTGTTAACATGTCCTATTTTATCGACTCCGATTATCACACCACTTGCCCCTGGAAGGGTTTTGCTTCCTATAGAAGCATCGTCGTCGACGGCAAAACCAACGAGGATGCCGCTTGGTACTATGCTGAACCAAAGCCCGCTGCAAGCGAAATAAAAGGCTATATGGCCTTCTGGAAAGGTGTCGAAGTGGTCAATGGATAACGCGCCAGTAGTTGTGCTTGTTGACCCCAATACAGTTGTCAAGCAGAGGATTAAAAGCATATTTGCAGATCAGAACATAAAAATTTACGAAGCCGGAAACAGGCAGGATGTACTGGCAATAATGTCAGATCATAATTACAAAATTGATTTGATTATTACTGATATCGAAATCAATACTGATGACAGTTTTGACGGTATCAGTCTAATCAAGCTGGTGAAGAGCAAAAGTTCCAGCATTCCTGTGGTTGTCCTTACTTCCATAAGCAGAAAGGAAGTCATTACCAGGTGTTTGCTTGAAGGAACCGCCGATTATATTCTGAAACCTTTTGAAGATGACTATTTACGCGAAAAATTGTTAAAGTACATCAATGTCGAAAAGCTTACCGAGCTTACCGTCCTCAAATTCACACTAAGTAATTTTTTGACCGGCGAAATTCACAAGGCAAAAAAGGGCAATTACTCATTTTCTCTGCTACTGGTCAATTTTAATTTCGTCTCTGATGAAGGCCAAGGAGAAATAAAAAACGAATTCTACAAACACGCGGAATCCATCTATAAAGAAATAAAATCGGTGTTCTGGGAGTCTGATTTATACATTCAGCATGGATTCCAAAGCCATTTGGGGTTTTTCCCTTTCTGCGGCAAAGAAAACACTGCTGTCATCGGAGATAAAATAGCAGGAAGATTCGAGGTCTTTAAGGCTTCAGATCCGAAACTGCTTAATTATTCAATCAACCGGGCTTTCGCTACTTATCCCGAAGATGGAACCACAGTCAGCGAGCTCCTAAGTGCGCTTATTTCGCGAACCACAGATTGAATATCCCAATTTGCAGGGCACCTATTATATAAGTAGAAAAACTACCTGTTTAATAAAACGCTTACTCGTCATTTTATTAAATAAGCATCAATATTTTCAGCGAATTTTTTAAAATCCGGGAAGTCTTGGCCAAACTCAAACATGGTGAGCAAATCAGCCTGTGTTGTTGCCTTGCCTGGTTTTTTAGGTTGCCTTTGCAAATGGCTTTGGAGCACCGAAAAAGCATTGTGAGAAATATGAAGGAGCACCAAATAACTGAGCAGCTGGTCAGAAGTCGTTCCTGATTCTACCTTATTCGCATTTGCTTCAATATATGAGGCCAATATAAGGCCTACTTCCAACTGATCATAATCCTGAGATAAGTCCCTCGTCTCCATTTGGCCCTTTTGGGATTGGCTGGCGCTGCGAAAAGCTGATGGGGATTTTCCATACCATTTCATGAACTGAATGCTCAAATGCTTTCGATTTGAAAATCCACATTCTATGGCGATACGATCAACAGTCATTTTCGAGGTTTCCAGAAGTCTTTCTGCCTCTTCACATCTAAATAGCGACAGCAGTTCTGTAAAATTCAGACCGCTGCCTTCTTTAATGATCCGTGATAAATGAAATATGCTCATATGCTCCCGATGTGCAATATCCTGAAGCTTAAGTTTCTCTTCAAAATGATCGAAAATGTACTCCACTATTCTGTAAAATCGGGCTACATTTTGATCTATTAATTTTTTAGAGCTGCTCCTCACAAAATTTTGATGACATGCTCCCTCTTTATCGTTGAACTCGCCATGGTTAATTCGATCCTTCCTTAAAACAGCATATTCAAATTTCTTCATAAAATAGGACAACAATTTTCTGGTTAGTTCTTCAAGAAGTATTTCTCCAGGCAGGATGCGGTCATATTCCTGCTGGATTGATGCAAGAAGCGAGCGGATATAGGAAAGCTCAATTGTCAGATGCTCCCGATTAATGAAAGCGTCACAAAAAAAATAGATATTGCTGAGTTTTTTAATATATTGGCTGTAATAGCCCATATCGATCTGTATGGTAAGCACGGCATTTGGCTTGCTGTCCGGATGGATTCTGTGTGGGTCTCCTGGATTGAACATATACACATCCCCAGGAGATAGACGATGGGAAAGACAGGAATCCGAAATGCTGATCTGTCCCGATAAGAGGCAAATAATCTCAAGTGTACCCTCATGACTGTGGGGAGGGCATTGGGCAATGTTCGAAATAAAACCTCGTACCCCTACCCGATTAGTGTAAGCAATTGACTCATCAAACATGCCGAATCCTCTCTTTTCTATTTTTCTGGCATTAAATCAATCAAATCCATGCCATTCAAATTATTAATCTAACCCAACCTAATCTAATCTAATCTTCACACATCTTATTAATCTAACCCAACCTAATCTAATCTAATCTTCACACATCTAATCACATCAAGCTTTATGCACTATATTTTAACAAAATAGTATCCTCATTGCAACAAGATATTACCCTAGTATTTTTGAAATCTTTTGCATGGCTAAAAAATTATTCTCTTTATACAATCACGCCTGGTCAATATTTTATAAATCAAGTCTATTTCACGTTCCTTTCCCCCATATATGGTGTTTTTCAGTCAATATCGCGCTTCCGTCTTAAAGAGCGAGCATTGTTTTGATCAAAATGATATTTATACATATTATTATTATTCGATTGCAAGGTATAACCGTATATATTCATCAATATTTCACCCTGATTTAAGCAAAATATTACCCAAGAATTTTATAGGCTAAAAAAGAGCCCATATAGGCTCTTTTATGACTTTTTTTAGATATCATCCAGCTGGTATGCGTTCGCTTAAGCTTTAATCAATTTTTGCTGCAGACCTTTTTCATATCAACCTTCAGTAAATTTATCTGCAAAACTTAGGTCCATCTGGATTTTCCTGAAAATCCTCATCATCCATCTTTTTCATTAATAGGGCTTGATGAAAAATGCTATCTATAGGAACATCCGCTAGAACTCTGATGTTACCATTTAGAATGACGCCATCTTCCATATTGACCGTCTTAGCCTGAATATTGCCATAAAAGACTGATGGGTGTTTCAGGGAAACTGCATCCGAAGCCTTTACATTTCCTTTGATCTTTCCTTCAGAAACAAGATTTTCCGATTCTATGTCTCCCATTACAGTTGCACCGCCGAGAAGGGTAATATCCGTTTTCACAGTGATATTGCCCTCAATGAGACCATCTTTCACAATAATGGCATTGCCCTTTACATTTCCATAGATTTTCCCTGTCACGATGATATCACCTTCAGTATTTACATTACCTTTAATACAGCCAGCTACGTTAAGATTGCTTGTAGCTGAAAATTCACCATGGATAATGGCATCATCTTCGATAATGGTCTCTTTTATAGTGTTAATATCTAAAGCGGTGTTTTTCGGGAGCACATGGAGCGCAGACCTTGATCCAAAGGACTGGGCATCAGTTCGCTTTTGAGCTCCGTCAGTGCCTGTAATTTCAGTTGCCATAGTTTCAGTTCCCTCCATGTCTTCTTTTTTTCCTAATCCGAACAATTCATTAACAGCAGAAGTAAAGTTATTCAAATAATGGCCAGTTTCTTGATTTTTTTGGTCTTGGTTGTTTCCGTTGTTCTGCGACATTCTACCACCTCAATTTCCATATTAATATGCGAATATATAGGGTCTGACACTTTTATCCAATTTGTCAAAAGCATAACCTGACTTTTCAAGTGCTACTATAATGTCTCCCAGCGCCTCAACGGTATGGGCCTGCTTTGCAGTATCATGCATGAGCACAATGGGTTTGTCATATTTTCGGGAATTATCTACAACTGATTTAAAAATAGAACTCCATGTTGCATTGCTTGCTGTATCGTCCGCACTGACAACCCAGTCATAATAGAAAAATCCCCTCCTAAGCATTTCGGCAATAAGCTCTTCATGTATGCGTACATTGTATCCATTAATGCTTCCACCAGGGAATCTGAACAAATCTGTCTTTACGCCGGTCACTTCTTCAATCTGAGTGTAAACCATATTGAAATCTGCCAGATAATTTTCTACAGAGCTATATATTTTAGCGTATTGATGGCTTGTCGTATGAACACCGATGGCATGCCCACGCTTTACAATCTCCTTATAGATTTTTTCAGTGTTTTCGTCCTTTGCATATTCTACAAAGAATGTAGCTTTGACATTGTACTGATCCAAGATGTTTAGAATCTCCATCGTATATTTAGAAGGGCCATCATCAAAGGTCAGATAAATTGTCTTCGTGGCAGCAGTTTTTAATGGTTCTATTTCCGGAGCTGCATATAAGTCCGGATATAATTGCTGATAGGGCAATTTGATGCTCCGTGCTGCTGCCGAGGCATAGGCATCGATATTTATGCCAAGGCCAAGGCTAAGGTCTGTGCTAGTGTCATAATTGTATTTAGCGAGTTCCTTATTTAAAGCTGCGTTTTTTTGGTTCAGCCCAATAATAACAATCGTAGAAGCAATAAAGGTCAGGCATATGAAAAATAAGACCAGATGTTTAAAAAATCGCACGCTACCGAAGTACACTTTATCACCTTACTCTTCAACATGAAAGAAACGACTTATTTTGTCGAATTCTATTATAGTCTCCCGCCCGTATCAGTGTCAAGTTTTACTTAAATTGCAACCCTTTGCAATAAAGGTCTTCCCCAATTTGCCTCATCCAATCTGCTTTATTGCCACTTCTTTCCAAGGACCCTTTCGACGAATATTTTTGCAATGCCAAGATCAAACTGCATGCCTGAGCAGCGTTTTATTTCCTCTATTGCTTCCTCTTCATTAAATACCTTCTTATAAGTTCTATCCGTTGTCATAGCGTCATAAGCATCGGCGATAGCAATAATTCTTGCCTGTATAGATATGTCATTGCCTTTAAGCCCTCTCGGGTAGCCGCTACCGTCCCAACACTCATGATGGGCGAGAACATCCTCCGCTATGCAAGCAAAATCATTTACCGAGCTTAAAATACGGTAGCCGATTTCCGAGTGTCTTTTGACTTCATTCCACTCCTCATCACTAAATTTAAGAGGCTTATTAATGACAGCTTGATCAATGCCAATTTTACCGATATCATGCATAAGCCCTGTTATTCTGATTTGATTGATATCGTTTTGGGTAAAGTTCATTTTAATGGCAATCGCTTCGCTTAATTCACTGACTCTTTTTGAGTGAAGCATATCTCTATTGCTTCTTTTATAAAGAGTGAGCATAATCAGGTCAATGGTTTTGCTCTTGATGCTCATGCTTTCAGCCAGCTTATTTCTATACATATGATCTTCAGCGTTTTTAAATAAATCATGAATACTTTCTTCCATTCCAGTCTTCGTTTTTGCCCCAAACGAGATTGAAACGTCAATCGCTTCAATCTTTTCAGCATGGGAAAGGTTTATGATCCGGTTGATTACATTCTCAGCTTCCAGGGCATCCGTATTCGGCAATATGACGACAAACTCATCACCGCCCAATCTTGCTATAACGTCATCTTCCCTGCACGCTTTCTTAATCAGTTCTGCAACTTTTCTAAGAAGTTCATCCCCTGTGGCATGGCCAAAGGAATCGTTGATGAGTTTAAGTCCATTGACATCCCCCATGGCAATCGTTAAAGGAAGATTGCTCTTATTATCAAGTCTCAGCAATTCTTCTTCATAAAATCTGCGGTTATATAACCCCGTCAGCTGGTCATGGCAGCTTAAATGCCTGATTTCTTCTTCTTTCCTTTTGTGTTTGGTGATGTCCTGAATAGTCCCAATAACCTTTTCCGGCTTGCCTTGTTCATCCATTTGCAATATCGCTTTTGAATGAACATATGCCACTTCTTTCGTCTTCGCATTTGTTATCCTATATTCCACATCATATGCGGCATTTTGGCCGATCAAATCAGCCAAGGCTTTATTCATCTGTTCTCTATTTTCAAAGTGCACACTTTCCTGAATGATATTCAATGGAAGAAACGGTGTACTATGATCAATGCCATATATTCTAAAGGATTCCTCGGAAGCCCAGATTTTTTTCGACTCTAAATCCATTTCCCAGTTACCCACTTGCGCCATCCGCTGAGCAGAGATTAATCGTCTTTCGTTTTCCCTCAGGTTGCTTTCTGTTTTCTTTCTTGACATAAACATGTCTACTTGTCTTGAATATATCTCAATGAAGGAAGTATTGCCAAGCTTCTTGCCGTTTGCCATCATTAAAGTCAGATCTCCGATGATTTCATTATTGACAATGACCTTAATAACAGCCAATTCTCCAATATCAAGAATTTTTTCGACCGACTTTAGAATGAATATCGGTATCACGACTTCAGCTAGATCACAAATCGAAGGGAAGGTGGAAATCAGACTGTCTTTAATCGCTTCATTTTTGACCGAATATTTTGGC
>JANYJS010000078.1 GCA_025361765.1 Bacillota bacterium | reverse complement strand
ATTGAAAACTTTAACAAGAACGTTAACCCAGGTTGGCTTGAATACAGAAAATCTGTTTCAACTGACTCTGCTTTCGTTGAGTGGACTGACTCCGAAGAACATTTCATGGACCTTCACGGTACCGAGTTTATCGACTGTCTTGGCGGATTCGGAATCTACACCTGCGGACACAGAAATCCTGAAATATTAAAGTATGTTCAGGCTCAGTTAGGCAGATATGCTCTTCACAGTCAGGAATTAGTAGATCCTCTAAGAGGCTACCTTGCTAAACTCCTTGCTATGATTACTCCTGGAGATCTTCAGTATGCTTTCTTCACCAATGGTGGAGCAGAAGCTGTTGAAATGGCTCTTAAGCTTGCAAGACTTGCTACCGGCGGAAGATGGTACATCTCCACTGTCGGCGCATTCCACGGAAAATCAATGGGAGCAATCTCAATGGGTGGAAAAGGCGTTTACAGAGAAGACTACCTGCCAATGATTCAGCAGGTTCAACATGTTAAATACGGCGATGCTAAAGCTATGGAAGATGCTATCAAGAATCTTCACGCTGTTGGAGAAAAAGTTGCAGGCGTTATCCTTGAACCAGTTCAAGGCGAAGCCGGCGTTCAGATCCCACCAGCTGGATACCTTAAAGAAGTTAGAAGAATCTGCGACGAAAACGGCGTAGCCCTTATCATCGACGAAATTCAAACTGGTATGGGAAGATGCGGAACTATGTGGAGATGTGAGTATGAGGGCATCGTTCCTGATATCATGACTTACGGAAAAGCATTTGGCGGCGGCATCATGCCAATCACTGGTATCATTGCTAGACCAAGCATGTGGGGCCAGAAATTAATTGACAATCCATGGATCCTTGGATCCCCAACCTTCGGCGGAAATCCTCTTGCATGTTCAGCAGCAATCGCTACGATCGCTTACATGCTTGAAAATGATATTCCAAAGCAGGCAAAAGAAAAGGGCGAATATATCATGGAAGGCCTTGCTAAATTACAGAAAAAGTATCCAAAAGTATTGGTAACCTACAGAGGCGCTGGACTTCTCATCGCTATGGAATTCCCAGCTGCTGAAGTTGGATACTCCGTAACGAAGGGCCTTTTCGCAAGACACGTCATGACTGCAGGAACTCTTGTCAACGCTAAAACAGTCAGGATCGAACCACCAGCAATCATCAAGTACGAAACCATTGATATCGTTCTTGCTAAGCTGGACGAAGCTATGGCTGATACCGCTAAAGAATTCAATCTATTATAAAATCAATTTTAAAAGGGCCCCTGATTATTATCAGGGGCCCTTTTCAGATTCTAATCTAGTAGTTGTAAATCACGGTGACGCTGGCTTCGACTACGAGTTCTCCGCCGGAGATGGGTGTTGCGACACTTTCTGCTTTGACCATGTTAGCTGCTGCATACATGGGGGGATACACTACGTTTGAGGATCCTTCCACGATTTGAGATGGCTTGCTGATTGTCACGCCTGCAGCTGTAGCGAGGGCTCCTGCTTTGGCTTTTGCACTGGTTACTGCGGTTGCAAGTGCTTTCAAATAAGTGGCTTCTCTTTCTGCATCTGTAATGCCGAAGGAAATGGAGTTAGACTGATTGATGCCCTGTTTAACGGTCATATCAAGAACTTTGCTGACCTTGGTCAGATCGGTGACGGTAATCTGAACTGAGTTCAAAACATCATAGCCTGCAAGCACGCTGATGTTGTCCTTATAATCGTACCTGGCATTGATATTGTAGGAAACTGTTTTAATCTTTTCTTTTGGAATGCCTAAAGCGGATAATGCTTTATATACGGCGTCCATTTTAGTGGCGTTGCTGGTTTGTGCTACAACAACATCTTTGTTGAAGGTAGCTACGCCCACGTTCACATAGGCAATAGTCGGGGTGACGGTAACGCTGGATGAACCGTTGACAGTGATTGAGTTTGTGGGTGCCCCGGTTGTTTCAGCCAAGGCTACAGGGGAAGCGCCAAGGAAGGAACCTGCAAAGGCCCCGACAATGAGCATTAGAGCTAAACCGACAATGAATAAGTTTTTTTTCATGATAATCTCCTCCTTAAAATGTTTGGATACCATTTAGACGTAACGGATTAAAAAAAGTTTCATCTTTTACATTGGGCTGAAATTGTATATAATCGTTATAACTTAGTAGCCTGTTATTCTGGTAATGTGACGGCATCTGCAACTATTAACAGGATCTCATTTATATCTATTAATAGGATTGTACTTTTGTTTGCACTATTATAATACACCAAAAGGGTGAGTTTAAACAATCAGCAGGAAAAAGTGAGAATATGGACAAAAGTGAGAATATGGACAAAGGTGAGAATATGTACAAAGGTGAGAATATGGACAAAGGTGAGAATATTGACAAAGCTGATAATATGGACATCAGACAAATTAAATGGGCGGAAATAAATCTGGATCATCTTGCTCATAATGTTGCGGAGATCAGAAAAAGAGTGGGACCTGAGGTGAAAATTGCGGCGGTGGTCAAGGCCAACGGCTATGGTCATGGATCACTTGAAATCAGTGGGGCACTTCTTGACAGCGGCGTTGACATGATTGCCGTATCCTCAAGCAATGAGGCCATTGAGATACGCAAAGAATACAAAAAAGCCCAGACCATGGTCCTTGGCTATATTCCTGAAGAGAATACGGAAGAGGCCATCCGGTATGGCGTCATTCAAACCGTGGTTTCTTATGAACAGGCTTTTCACATATCGGAGGTGGCAGAAAAACTTGGCATGGGGGTCAGTGTACACGTCAAGATTGATTCGGGCATGAATAGAATAGGATTTCCCCTAGATGACGAGTCATTAGATCAGATATTGGCCATCTCAACCCTGCCAAACATTAAAGTCAATGGGATTTACTCCCATTTTGCGACTTCTGATGAGCAAGATAAATCCTTTACGCGAAAACAATTTGAACGTTTTGTGACATTTGTTGGCCGGCTGGAATCGGCCGGTTTGTCCATTCCAATAAAGCATATCGCCAATAGCGCTGCCATTATTGACTTGCCTGAGATGAATCTATCCATGGTGAGACCTGGTATTATACTTTATGGCGTTTACCCCTCTTCCCATGTGAATCACAGCATTATGGATTTAAAACCCGTGATGACGCTTAAAGCCCGAATTTCATACCTTAAAACCCTTTCTGAGGATGGGGGCATCAGCTATGGTCTCAGTTACTTCGGCAAGGCTGGCCAAAAGATTGCGACCATACCTGTCGGCTATGCTGATGGCTATACCAGGCTGCTTAGCAATAAGGGACAGGTCATAGTAAAAGGGCACAGAGCCCAAATTGTAGGAACCATCTGTATGGATCAGTGCATGATCGATGTAACGGGAATTGAGGATATCAAGATCGGCGACGAGGTGATTCTGTTTGGAAGGGAAGGGGCTTTAGAGATTTCGGTAGAAGAAGTCGCAGAAAAATGCGGAAAAATCGGATATGAATTACTCTGCGCCGTAGGGAGAAGAGTGCCAAGGGTCTATATCAAAGATGGTATTGTCATAAGGACATCTAATTATCTGGAATGATCACTAATAGTAGAACAAAATTATTTTGAGCAATCATTAATAGCAGCACAAAATCATTTTGAGCAATCATTGAATGTAGCTCGTGATTTTGGCATGGAGGAGTAGTAATGGGACGCTATATGATGGCCCTAGACCAGGGTACCACGAGTTCAAGAACGGTCATATTTGATAAAGAAGGACAAATAGTATCCCTTGCGCGAGAAGAGTTTAATCAAATTTATCCGTCTCCGGGCTGGGTTGAGCACAATCCCATGGACATTCTAAGCAGTCAGCTCAATACCATCAAAAGCGCTCTTGAAAAGGCTGGAATCAAGGCATCGGAGATTGAGAGCATAGGCATTACGAACCAAAGGGAGACCACGGTAGTGTGGGACCGCTTTTCTGGAAAACCCGTCTACAATGCCATCGTCTGGCAATGCAGGAGAACTGCAGAAATTTGCAATGCATTAATAGAAAAAGGACTGTCGGATTACGTTAAAGACACCACAGGCCTGGTTATAGATGCCTATTTTTCCGCAACTAAAATCAAATGGATTCTGGATCATGTGCCAGGAGCCAGGGCGGATGCAAAAAATGGAAGGCTTATTTTTGGAACGATCGATACTTGGTTAATTTGGAATCTTACTGGTGGAAAAGTTCATGCTACCGATTACAGCAATGCAGCGAGGACCATGCTCTATGACATCCATAAACTGGACTGGGATGCCAAACTGTTGGTGGAGCTTGATATACCAGCGAGCATGCTGCCTGAGGTGCGTAATTCCAGTGGAAGTTATGGGTCATATATGCTCTCAGGAACAGAACTGCCAATAAACGGTGTGGCGGGAGATCAGCAGGCAGCCCTCTTTGGGCAGGCTTGTTTTGAGCCCGGATCCGTTAAAAACACCTATGGTACTGGTTGCTTTATGCTCATGAACACGGGTGAAAAACCCCTGAAATCAAAGAGCGGCCTGATAACCACCATTGCCTGGGGAATTGATGGGAAAATCTGTTACGCACTTGAAGGCAGCGTGTTCATTGGGGGTGCAGTCATTCAGTGGCTTCGGGATGAAATGCGGCTTATTGAGACTTCGGCGGAGAGTGAAGAGCTGGCAGAAAGTATCAAAGATAGCGGAGGCGTATATATCGTACCTGCTTTTGTCGGCCTTGGCGCACCCTATTGGGATATGGCCTGTAGAGGCATAATCACTGGAATTACTAGGGGAACAGGAAGGCGGCAAATAGTTAGGGCAGCCCTTGAAGCCATCGCCTTTCAAGTAAAGAGCATACTAGAGGCTATTGAAACCGATGAGGGAATCTGGATCAAATCCTTTAAAGTCGACGGAGGTGCATCTGCCAATAATTTTCTCATGCAGTTTCAATCGGATATCTTGAATGTGGAGGTTGAAAGACCTGCTGTTGTCGAAACTACTGCTTTAGGTGCGGCTTATCTTTCGGGGCTTCATTCGGGATTTTGGACCAGCCTTGAAGATATCAAGAATAATAGAATTCCTGACCGTTTGTTCATTCCGAATATGCAGCAAAAAGAGCGGATTTCTCTATATAATGGGTGGAAAAATGCTGTACTAAAAGCCACGAATTTCAATGGCCTAAGCTAGGTTGAGCCACAAAATGGCAAAAAAAGGTGTACTTTGCGTCTATATGTGGTATAATTGCATAGTGTTTAGTTTAAAAACACGAAGAAAGAGAGGAAAAAGCAATATGGCAAAGAAGCTTTTTACAGTGTGGCTTTCGTTGACAATCTTACTTTTCTCTTCAATTTCTATTTGTGCAGAAGAAACAGTACAAGCAGAATATTTCAATAAGAATATAGTCGTAAACGGAGAAAATATTTTGAATTATCAGTCTGATAATCCATTCATTCTCCACAAGAATTTGACCTATTTCCCATTGAATGCCGAGATGGGTAGAATACTCGGATTCACTTGGGACATAAATTGGGAAAGCCGCACAGTAACATTAACCAAAACCGAATCCACTCAAAAAAACTTTGGTCAGCAGTGGATGAAAACCAATAAAAACAAAATTGCTACAGAAGTATTAACCGATATTAAACTTAATCTTGTAGCCGAAAAAAAGAACCCCATAGCCTCAATGGTTGAGGGTGTTGTTGGAACAGGAGACGGGAACGCTCAGCAGCCCGCTCTGACTGGGGTTTTTGAAGCCGGAGGATCATCAAGTGGAGCTGTGGAAACTCAGGACGCTTTTCTTGATCCACTAGCGAATACTTTAGCCAATACTATAACTGATACCACTTCCCTTGGGGCTATAGGGACTCAGGTTGACTTAACAAGCTATGATATTTTGACTGTTGGCGATGTGATTTATATTCCTTTGGGCGTAATGAAAACTGAACCTAATTTTGGTTGGGATATATTTTTTGACACCTATTCAGGAATTTATCTCACCACAGATGGCATAACGCCAGCCCAATCAACCTTCAATGAGGCCGAGTCCAAGTACAATAAGGGCTTAGCGGGATACGTGATGAACTATAATAAGAACTATTCTGTATCTCAAGCCTTGAATCTGGTTTTTTTATTCAAGACGGAGGCAAATATCTATAAGATGGATCCTCTTCTGCTTATGGCCGTAGCCCACAAGGAGAGCACATTTACAGCAGGCGCAAAAAGCGGCGGTGGAGCCCTAGGGATGATGCAAGTGATGCCATCAACAGGTGCCCGTTATGGACTAAAACCATCAGATTTACTGGATGCTCATAAGAATGTTGAGTTTGGAACCCTTTACCTAAAGGACCGCATTGCTGCCTATAATGGAGACTGGATCAAGGCTCTATCCGCCTATAACCAGGGATCTGTTAAAGTCAATAGAGGTGGTTTTTCGACCAGATACGCCAATCAAGTTGTACTGAAATATGATAAAATTAAAAGCTTCTTGACAACAAATGGGTATGGCTTAGGCGTAATATAAAACCATTTAACAACAAAAACCGAAGGAGACTTCGGTTTTTTGTTTGTAAAAAAGGCCGGTTGTTGCTATTATGTATGTGATGATTAATCAAAATACTACTCTTTAATTAGGGCGCTTAAGAATAGAAGGGAAAGAGAAGAAATGGTAAAACGCATTTATGTTGAGAAGAAAAAGGGTTTCGATGTTGAAGCGTCGGGGTTGCTTTCCGACCTGAAAGAAAATTTGCACCTAGATCGACTTAAGCGTGTTCGTGTAATCAATAGATATGATATTGAAGGAATTGATGAAGTTATTTATGAGGCTTCAAAGCACACGGTTTTTTCCGAACCCGCGGTGGATACGGTTTATAGTGAGGATGTGATGGATCATGAATTGGCTGGTTTTTCGGGGGATGATCAAATCAGATATTTCTCAGTGTCCTACCTCCCCGGACAGTATGATCAGCGCGCGGATTCGGCGGCTCAATGTATTCAGCTCATCAGTATGGGACAAAGACCAATCGTCAAGTTTGCAAGGTTAATCCTTCTGTATGGGCCACTTTCTTTGGAAGATTATGATGCTGTTAAAAAATACTGTATCAACCCGGTGGACTCTCACGAAGAGTCCGAAGAAAAACTGGCCAGCCTGATTCTTGATATGCCTTCTCCCACAATGGTCGCAAGGGTTGAGGGGTTTAGGGTCATGGCGCCTTCTGATCTTTCAAATTTTAGAGATATGGGGTCTTTTGCCATGAGCCTTGAAGATTTGGTATTTGTGCAAAAATATTTTAAGGAAACCGAGCTTAGAGAACCCTCCATTACTGAACTTCGCGTCATTGACACCTATTGGTCCGATCACTGCAGGCACACAACTTTTTTAACCGAAATCACAAAAGTTGATTTTGAAGATGGACGCTTTACAGCGCTCTTTAAATCTGCTTATCAGGATTATTTGGATATCAGGCAGACTCTTTATGCAGATAAGAACAAGGATATCAGCCTCATGGATCTTGCTGTGATTGGTGCTAAATATCTTAAAGATAAAGGCCTTGTGCCGGATCTGGATGAGTCCGATGAAATTAATGCCTGCAGTATCAAGGTTAAGGCTATGGTGAACGACGTGGAAGAGGACTGGCTGGTGATGTTTAAAAACGAGACCCATAATCATCCAACTGAGATTGAGCCTTTCGGTGGCGCAGCGACATGTCTTGGCGGTGCTATAAGGGATCCATTATCTGGCAGAGTCTATGTCTATCAGGCTATGCGGGTAACTGGAAGCGGGGATCCGCGGACGCGGATTGAGGATACCTTGCCAGGCAAACTGCCGACACGTAAAATCACCCGGGAAGCAGCGGCGGGATACAGCTCTTATGGCAATCAAATTGGCCTTGCTACAGGTCAGGTTTCGGAAATTTATCATGAGGGCTATGTGGCAAAACGTATGGAGGTCGGCGCTGTCATTGGTGCAGCGCCTGCACGAAATGTTAGAAGGGAAAAGCCGGTTCCTGGCGATGTGATTATTCTTCTGGGCGGAAGAACGGGCAGAGACGGCTGCGGCGGCGCGACAGGGTCATCTAAAGAACATACAGAAGACTCTATTTTCAACTGCGGGGCTGAGGTCCAAAAGGGAAACCCTCCAGTGGAGAGAAATATACAAAGGCTTTTTAGAAGAGAAGAGGCAACCCGACTTATTAAAAAATGCAATGATTTCGGTGCGGGCGGTATATCGGTAGCGATCGGAGAGCTGGCAGACAGTATCGATGCCAATCTTGACCTGGTCTTAAAAAAATATGAAGGTCTAGACGGAACTGAACTGGCTATTTCTGAATCGCAGGAAAGAATGGCTGTAGTAGTGTCGGCAGAGGATAGCGCAAAATTTATAAGTCTTGCTGATAACGAGAATCTGGAGGCTGTTTGCGTAGCAACGGTCACAGATACGGGAAGGTTCAGGCTCTTTTGGAGAGACTCCTGCATACTTGATTTAAGCCGTGAATTTTTGGATACCAATGGGGTAAAACAAAATGCGGAAGTCCTGATTGACTGCGGAAAGAAGAACGGAAAGAATGATCAAGATAGCAAGAATGATCAAGATGGCAAGAATGATATATATGAGCAGAATCTATTTGCTCAAAATCATGAATTTGGGAACCCGGATGAAATCAGCTTGCGTGAACAATGGCACAATATGCTGAGGGATCTTAACTGTGCCAGCCAGAAGGGACTAGTTGAGAGGTTTGACAGCACTATTGGCGTTGGCACTGTTTTGATGCCCCTTGGCGGAAAGTATCAAGTGACGCCTCAAGTCGGCATGGCCGCTAAGCTACCGGTAATGTCCGGGGATACGGACACGGTGACTCTTATGTCTTATGGTTTTGATTCTGACCTTTCGACCACCAGCCCTTTTCATGGTGCATTATATGCCGTAGTAGATTCGGTGACTAAGCTGGCGGCTCTCGGTGGGGATTATAGCAAGGCGAGGCTGAGTTTTCAGGAATATTTTGAAAGACTCGGCACAAGCCCAGACAAATGGGGCAAGCCCTTCATAGCATTACTTGGCGCTCTAAAAGCACAAAAGGAGCTGGAAATCCCAGCTATCGGTGGGAAAGACAGCATGTCGGGCACATTTATGGAACGTCATGTGCCTCCTACACTGATTTCATTTGCAGTTGGTACCACCTTGGCTAGTCAGGTGGTTTCTTCTGAATTCAAGCTGCCTGGGAATAAACTTGTGATTATTTTTGCCGACATGGATCATGATAAAATGATTGATTTTAAGCAATACAAGAAAAATATGACTGTAGTAAAAAAACTCATGGACAAAGGGATCATTCTTTCTGCCAATACCATAGGAAAAGGTGGTATTGCAGCTTCCATTACTAAAATGGCTTTTGGCAACAAAATAGGGGCCTCTCTAATGAATTTAAAGAGAGAGCAGATTTTTGAACCTATATATGGAGCCTTGATTGTTGAAATGAAGAACCTTGAGAATGAAAATTTGAAAAAGAATTTGGATAAGAGTTTGAAAGTGAATATGATTGAGAATTTGAATGAAAATATAGAGCAGCTTTTAGAGGGTGCGGTTTATAAAGTCATTGGCATAACCAGTAAAGAACCGAAAATCATCATTTTAAACACGGACCTTGATCTTGAGAATCTGCTTAAAGTGTGGAGTCATCCACTGGAATCTATCTTCCCAACGAAAGCTGATGAGACAAAGACAAAGGATGAAATGCCACCTTTGATTCATTATTACAAGCGCTCAGAGCTTAAACCAAGGCTCAGCAATGCAAAGCCGAGCGTAAGCATCTTTGCCTTCCCAGGGACGAACTGTGAAATGGATTCGAAAAGAGCCTTTGAGAAGGCGGGCGCAAAGGCTGGTATCATGATTCTGAAGAATCTTACGCAGACCCAGCTAAATGCATCCATAAAAGAAATGGCTCATATGATTAAAAACAGTCAAATTCTGATGCTGCCAGGAGGATTCAGCGGAGGAGACGAACCCGATGGATCAGCAAAATTTATTACTGCAGTTTTTAGAAATCCATTGATAAAAGAGGCTACGTTGGATCTGATCAACAATCGAGATGGACTTATCTTAGGCATTTGCAATGGGTTTCAAGCCTTAATAAAACTGGGCCTAGTGCCTTATGGAAACATAGTCGATGCTGATGAGGATAGCCCCACACTGACCTATAACAGTATAGGACGGCATATGTCAAGGCTTGTTCGGACGCGCATTTCTTCGGTCAAATCACCTTGGCTTTCTCAGGTCAACCTGGGAGATGAGCATCTAATTCCGGTATCCCATGGTGAAGGCAGGTTTATTGCTTCTCCGCGGCTGCTTGAGGAACTGAATAAAAACGGTCAGATCGCCAGTCAATATATAGACTACTTAGGCAATCCATCCATGGACATTGAGCATAACCCAAACAATTCGATTTGGGCTATCGAGGGCATCACCTCCCTGGACGGACGCATATTCGGCAAAATGGGGCATTCTGAGAGGATAGGTAAGAATCTATACAAAAATGTCCCTGGAGAAACGGACCAGAAGCTATTTGAGGCAGGAGTGGCCTATTTTAAGTAGCACGAGTATTTATTTTAAATAGAGGAAGATTTAAACATCAAAGGAAAAGTTTTTTAACTTTTATTATAGAACCAATAATATAGAATATCCCCGGCTGCGTGATCTGACATGGCTGGGGCTATTTTTTGTTGATCTTTGACATGGCGTAATTTGTCTTATGCTGTTCTATGAAAAAGTGGGAGTGTTATTCGTTGCGCTGTGGCATGGCGAAAAAACGTACAAATAAAATAATATCAAGCTTAATGTTCGTAAATATCCTGATTTATTCGATTTAATTCTAAAATAACATTGGCAATAATTCTAAAAGTCGAATATAATTTTCTCATACCTTTATAACTATTTACGACCCCATACCTTAAAAATTATTTGACGATATTGACTATTAGGAGGCAGAAATGATGAAAGCAGCTATTGTAATGGGGAGCCAATCGGATTATCCCATTGTAGAAAAAGCAGAAGCAGTACTTAAAGAATTTGGGATAGCCTTTGAAACCAGAATTATTTCCGCTCACCGGACGCCAAGGGTAGCGGAAGATTTTGCGACCCATGCGGAAGAGAATGGAATTGAAGTGATTATTGCTGCGGCGGGCAAAGCGGCTCATCTTGCAGGTGTTTTAGCAGCGTTTACGCCTCTTCCGGTGATTGGAATTCCAATAAAATCATCTACCATGGATGGACTGGATTCACTGTTATCCATGGTTCAGATGCCTAAAGGCGTTCCTGTCGCAACTGTAGCCATTGATGGGGCAGAAAATGCAGGGCTTCTTGCAGTGCAGATGTTGTCGATCAAGTATCCGGAGCTGAGAATTGCCATGAAGGCCTATAAATTAAAAATGGAACAAGATGTCATCGCGCTTGATTGCGCATTGAATAAAATTTAACTGCTGATTGAATAAAAATTAACTTACGGAGGAAGAAAATATGAAAAAACTGGATATGATTTATGAAGGCAAAGCAAAAAAAGTGTTTAGGACGGATGATCCTAAGCAATATATCGTTTCCTATAAAGATGATGCAACGGCATTTAATGGTCTAAAAAAGGGCTCTATTGCGGATAAAGGCATTGTGAATAATAAAATGTCAGCGATTCTATTTAAGATGCTGGAAGAAAAAGGCATTCCCACCCATATGATAGCCTTATTAAATGACAGAGAGAGTTTGGTCAAGGCTGTTCAGATTCTGCCGCTGGAGGTCATCGTGCGAAACGTGGCAGCTGGCTCCATGTCAAAGAGACTGGGCATTGAAGAAGGAACGATACTCCCTCAAATTGTTCTTGAATTTTCCTACAAAAATGACGAACTGGGAGATCCATTGATCAATGACGATCATGCCCTGGCTATGGGTCTTGCAACCCGGGAGCAAATCAGCAGAGTCAAAGCCTACACCTTTAAAATCAATGAATTTTTAAAGGAATTCTTTTTAGATAAAGGTCTCAAGCTGATCGATTTTAAAATTGAATTTGGTCTTTATGATGGCGAAGTCATTTTAGCCGATGAAATTTCTCCGGATACCTGCAGGCTTTGGGATGTGAACACGAATGAAAAAATGGACAAGGACAGATTCAGAAGAGATTTGGGCAAGGTTGAAGAGACTTATCAGGAAGTCCTTGCACGGGTTACAAAATGTGCGGAATAGTTGGTATTTATGAACCTGGAAGGAAAGACATCGCCAGGTCGGTATATTATGGATTGCATTCACTTCAGCACCGGGGTCAGGAAAGTGCGGGAATTGCCTCTAATAAAGATGGAAAAATTCAGTATTATAAAGAAATGGGCCTTGTTCAGGAAGTATTTAATGATGACATCATCAGCAGACTGCAGGGCGACATTTCTATCGGTCACGTGCGATACTCAACCACGGGTGAGAGCTATGTAGCCAATGCCATGCCCCTTGTCGTTTATCATAAGGGCGGCAGCCTTGCCTTGGCTCATAATGGCAATTTGGTCAACGCCGCCGAACTAAGAGCTGAAATGCAGGATAACGGAGTTATTTTTCAGACCTCCATTGATTCAGAGGTCATCGCCTGCCTGATTGCAAAAAACAGCAGAGACAATGATATGGAGCAGGCAATTCACAAGGCGCTCGCTGTGGTCAGGGGTTCCTATGCGCTGGTGATTACCTATGGAAACAAGCTGGTAGGCGTCAGAGATCCATATGGGATTAGGCCTTTATGTATTGGAAAGCTGGCCGATGGTTATGTCCTTTCCTCGGAAAGCTGCATCTTCCCGCTGATTAATGCGGAGTTTGTTCGTGATGTTTCGCCGGGCGAGATGGTGATGATTGAAGATGGGAAACTTAGGAGCATTCCAAATGGTGGATGCAAGGGCAGGGCTATTTGTGCGTTTGAATATGTCTATTTAGCAAGGCCTGACAGCGACATTGATTGCAAAAGTGTTTATATGGCCCGAAGCAACGCGGGCAGGATTCTCGCCAAGGAGCAGCCGGTGGAGGCGGATATGGTGATCGCCGTTCCTGATTCCGGGACGGTAGCAGCTATTGGTTATGCTGAAGCGTCCGGGATTCCTTTTGGGGAAGGGCTGATTAAAAACAGATACGTAGGTAGAACCTTCATTCAGCCTGATCAGCGCATGCGCGAATTGAGTGTTAAGATGAAA
>JANYJS010000050.1 GCA_025361765.1 Bacillota bacterium | reverse complement strand
TATATGATTACTGCAAAAATCTCTAATCTTATATGAATTTGAGGTTCAAGGATATTGGCATATGTGCTAGGACTCCTGCTAAAAAGGCTGTACATGCATGAGAGTTAAACTACGTCATAGAATTACAACGGCAGTTGCCTCACCCGTTTTCTCGCTATTTGCAAGACTGCGTTATAAATTCGTCGCTGAGCCGTTTGATTATAATCTAATCAAGGGGCCTTATCTCATTGTGTCCAACCATACAATGGATCTGGATGCTATATTTCTCGCGCTTTGCTTTAAAGAACCCATCTATTTTGTTGCCAATGACCATCTTTTCCGTCTTGGCTTTATCAGCAAAGTCATTTCATTCCTCTGTAGCCCTATTCCAATTCTTAAATCATCCGCGGATATTAAAACGATTCATGATATCAGGACCTTGGTAGCTGATGGAGGTTCTATTGGTCTATTCCCTGAAGGAAATCGCAGCTATAACGGGAGCACGGCCTATATACCGGTGGCAACGGGTAAACTGGCAAAACTGCTCAAAATTCCCATAGTGATATATAATCTTGAGGGTGGGTACTTGACCAGTCCGCGTTGGTCCAGCAGAGACCGCAGGGGGGCGCTGAAATACTGCTTTAAAAAGGTGCTCCCATACGACGCATATCGCGATTTGACACCGGTAGAACTCACGGAACTAATCAGATGTGAGCTATACCTGGAAGCTCCAGAGATTTTAAATGATTTAAAACTGAAGGATGCAAAGCCAAAATTCAGAGGGAAAAAGCTGGCGGAAAACATTGAGAGACTGCTCTACAAATGTCCAATATGCCATTCTTATATAACGATCACTTCCAAAGGAGATGAAGCAGGGTGCAGCGTCTGTGGCCTCTCTTTTAAATTTACGGAAGAAGGCTACCTAAGTGGTCATAATTTGCCATTTAGCAGGGTTTTGGATTGGGACCTTTGGCAAAGAACCGATTTAAACCAAAATGGGTTACCAAAGAGACCTGGGATGGGGACTTCCAGTGTTGAAGCTGAGCCGATTTTCGAAGATCACGGAGAAATTTTATATGAAGTTATTCGGGCGAAAAAGTCCATCAAGATAGGCGAGGGTTCATTAGCCATGTATAAAGACCGAATGGTATTTACTGTTGCAGCGGGGTTGAAAACATTTTATTTATCGGATATTATAGACATGGTGATTTATGGCAGGCAAAACCTTCAGTTTTCCTTACTTGAGGGCAATACATATGTATTCAAAAACCAAATGCCCAGATCGGCTATAAAATACGTCTATCATTATTATTATCTCCGCCAGAATAAGAGAGGTGAAATAAATGGATTTCTCGGCTTCTAATACCCAATTATGGAACGCATTTATACAATTATGTTATCTGTGTACGATTTTATTGATTGCCAATGCACTCAGAAGAAAAATACCTTTCTTAGCGAAAACGCTTTTACCTACTTCAGTAATCGGGGGATTCCTGCTGCTGGGCATAAGAGAGACTGGACTAGTTCCCATCAATCCCCAGTTTATGGAATCCTTGGTTTATCATATGACGGCCATCGGATTTATAGCGCTTAGTCTTCGCGTAACAGATTTTAAGGACTTTGGCGAGGCTAAAGGAATTAATTCTCCAGGCGCCAAAAGCGGTTTCGTTATTGTATCAAGCTATTTGATTCAAGCGATTGTGGGTTTGCTCATCACTGTCACACTAGCCAAAACCATCATGCCGGATCTATTTGAAGCCTCAGGGATTCTGCTTGCCTTAGGCTTTGGACAGGGACCAGGACAGGCGAACAATGTAGGCAATGTTTATGAGAGCCTTGGATTTGTAGGCGGAGCATCTTTTGGACTTGCAGTTGCCGCCGTAGGTTTTCTATGGGCCTGTTTTGGCGGAGTCATTTATCTTTCCAAATTGGTCAGCGGTGGCAAAGTGAACCTGCTGGGCAGGATGGCAGCCACTGGCGTCACATCTGAGCAAATTGAGAGCCAAGAAGAAATACCGCTTACTGAAGCGATCGATAAGTTTACCATACAGGTTGCTTTGGTATTTATGGTATATCTTGTGACCTATTTGCTCTCGATATTTATTACAAGGGGAATAGCTCAGGCGGAGTTTTTGGGCACTCTAAAAAACACTCTGATACCGCTGATCTGGGGATTTAATTTTCTTATTGGATCTATGCTTGCCTCTGGATTTGGCGCTATATTTTTAAAACTGCGCAAGAGCGGCTTCATGACCCATCAGTACCAGAATAATTATATGCTTAATAGAATTTCAGGCACGGCTTTTGACTTTATGGTGGTGGCCGCAATAGGCAGTATCGCCATGGGAGATCTTAAGAGGCTCTGGCTGCCTTTGATTTTGATTACCACCGCCGGCGGATTCATCACCTTTTATTATTTAATTTTCATCAGCAAAAAAGTCTATAAAAATTATTTGTATGAAGGTTTTTTCTCCATGTTCGGCATGATGACCGGTACCGTCAGTACTGGAGTTATGCTGCTTCGAGAACTGGATCCTCACTTCAAAACACCTGCTGCCAACAACCTGGTATTAGGAAGCACATCTGCCATTTTGCTGGGTTTTCCACTATTGGTTTTAATTGGCCTAGCACCTAGATCAACAGAAATGTTATTTTTGTCAATCTTCATCATGATTGGCTATCTGATTTTGCTGAACGCCTTCATCATGAAGGAGGATATCATAAAGTGGATCAAAAATAAAAAACACTGACAGTCCATCGGAAATGACTGCCAACCAAGATAAAAGACTACCAGAAAGGTTTAATAATAACGGTGAATTCATGGAAAAACTGATAGGAGAACATCTATCGGCTGCCAAGTTTTATAAATTCGTAACGCCTTCAATTATAATGCTGCTCTTTATATCCCTATACTCCATAGTTGATGGAATCTTCGTCGCCAACTTTGTTGGATCGGATGCCCTGGCTGCAATCAACATCATTTTGCCCATCGGAGCTTTGGTCATGGGTGCAGCAATTATGCTTGCCACTGGATCAAGCTCTATTGTCGCCATTCTCCTTGGAGAAAAGAAAACGGAAGAAGCAAATGAGAAGTTTACGCTCATCTGCCTTGTTGCCTTGGTGGTGGGTGTAGCTTTCGCAGTATTTGGTTATGTTTTCATTGATGAGGTAATCAGAGCTTTAGGGGCTACGGACAGGCTTTTTGAGTATTGCAAAACCTATGGGACATACATGATTATTTCCGCACCTTTCATGTTTGTTGCCATGATTTATGAATATTACATTAGAGTGGATGGAAAACCAGGCTTTACTCTCGTTCTTTACGTTTCAGGCGGCGTCACGAATATTGTCCTTGATTATGTGTTCATCGTCATTATGGGCCTCGGGATAGAGGGTGCTGCCCTTGCAACTTTAACCGGTATCGTTTTGACATTTTTTCTGGGAGCCTGGTATTTTTCCTTCGGGAAGACCAGCATCAAGTATCGAAAACCGCACATGGACTGGAAGTTTATCGGTGATAGCCTTGTGAATGGCTCCTCACAAATGGTCAGCGAGCTATCAACCGGGATTACAACACTGATTTTCAATCTGGCCGTACTTCGGATTGCAGGAGAAGATGGTGTGGCGGCACTGACCATCGTCCTATATACCCAATTTCTCATGGTATCGACATACATGGGGTTTGCCATGGGTGTTTCACCATTAATCAGCTATGGCTACGGAGCTGAGAGACATGATCAGATCGTTAAGATTTTAGAATACTCAAAATCTTTTATTGCCATTTCTTCCGTAGCCGTATTTTTTATTGCGGAACTGATGGCTCCCTTAATCGTGAGGGTATTTGTGGGTCTTAATTCACCGGTGTATCATATGGCCTTGTCTGGACTGAGAATCTTCGCCGTGGCCTTCCTATTCATAGGCGTGAATCTCTTCATTTCAGGCATGTTTACCGCATATGCCAATGGTAAGATTTCCACCATCATTTCCCTCTGCAGAGCGCTGATTTTTGTCGCAATTGGGATTCTGACCCTTCCGCGATTTTTCAACCTCGAGGGTGTTTGGCTCACCATTCCTTTTGCAGAACTTATGACGATTTTGGTTTCGGTATTCTTTCTAAATCGCTATCGGAAACGCTATCGTTACTAAGCTATAAATATATAGGGTTTATGTGAACAATTGAGGTATATCGTGTAAATTTAAAATTTGTTTAGTGGTGAGACACTCTAAAAATTTCAAATTCGTTGCTTTGGCAACGTTTTTTTATTGGATTTGGGTTTAAATTGGGTATATAGAAGATAACACAAATAAATCATTAAGCAGTGCTTGCAAAGAAGTGTAGATTGCTTAAAGATGAAATAAAAGAACGAGAGGTATGTCATGATTAAAAAAGTGATCAAAATTGATGAAAACAAATGCGTGGGCTGCGGCCTCTGCGCAACGGCTTGTAAAGAAGGTGCCATCGGTATGATGGATGGAAAAGCTAAACTTATGAGAGAAGACTATTGCGACGGTCTTGGGAATTGTCTTCCTGTTTGTCCAACAAGTGCCATTACCTTTGAAGAGCGGGAAATTGAAATCCAGGCGACCCTTGATTTAGGCAGGGGTGCAGGTGCAAACCAAAACTTGGCAGACGCAAATCAGAGCTCCGAAAGCGCAAACCAGAGCTCTGCGGGCTCAAACCAGAGCACTTCGGGATCTAGTAAACCGACGACAGCTGTTCCGCCACTTGCCTGTGGCTGCCCTGGTACCCTGGCAAAAACAATCGTTAGGAAAGAAGGGGTTCATGAATCAGGTGAGGCTTTAGGAAACCAGTGGTCAGCGTCCCCATCAGAGCTGCCAAAAGGCTCGCCTGAGCTTCAAAGAGCAACACCAGGGATGTTTGATATGACTATCCTTGATTCACAGCTGAGACAGTGGCCATGTCAAATCAAGCTTGTACCAGTGAATGCTCCCTATTTTGAAAAGGCAAACCTGCTCATTTCGGCAGATTGCGCCGCCTATGCCTTTGGAGATTTTCACAGGAAGTTTATGAAGAACAAAATAACCCTGATTGGTTGTCCAAAACTTGATGAAGGGGATTATACGGAAAAACTCACAGCCATTATTAAAAACAACAACTTGAAAAGTATCACTGTCGTCCGGATGGAAGTCCCTTGCTGCGGAGGCCTGGAAAATGCTGCAAAACAGGCTATCATGGCCAGTGGAAAGATGATTCCCTGGAGCGTTGTGACTATCGGCACAGACGGTGAAATATTGGAGGACTAAAAAAGGACTAAAAAAAGGGTTAAAAATTTAAAATTGCTTGACATAGCGCCCATGCAATGTTACTATTTTTATTGCAACGTGTCTTAATTCTGACTAGAAAATGATGGTATGGTTGCAAAATATGTGGCGGCGTAGCTTAGTTGGCTAGAGCGTCCGGTTCATACCCGGAAGGTCGGTGGTTCGACTCCACTCGCCGCTACCATATTGTAGAAGAAGTATTTTATACTTCATTCTGGGAGCATAGCTCAGCTGGGAGAGCGCCTGCCTTACAAGCAGGATGTCATAGGTTCGATCCCTATTGTTCCCACCAATTGCGGTCCGGTAGTTCAGTTGGTTAGAATGCCAGCCTGTCACGCTGGAGGTCGTCGGTTCGAGCCCGATCCGGATCGCCAATTATTTCTCTGATTGGTTAAACCAATTATATGGTGGATATAGTCAAGTGGTTAAGACACAGGGTTGTGGCTCCTGCATGCGTGGGTTCAAATCCCATTATCCACCCCATTATTTTTGGGGTATCGCCAAGCGGTAAGGCAACGGACTCTGACTCCGTTATTCGAAGGTTCGAATCCTTCTACCCTAGCCACATGACCCATTAGCTCAGTTGGTAGAGCACTTGACTTTTAATCAAGGTGTCCCGCGTTCGAATCGCGGATGGGTCACCAATTTCAGAAGAAAAAGGCTGCAATCATTAGATTGCAGCCTTTCTTTTTAATTAATCAGGGTTAGGGTGGCTTCACTGGTTAAACCATTCCAGTCTACTTGGCAACCCAGGTTTTCGCCGATGAAGCGGAAGGGCATCATGGTTCTGCCCGGGGGCACGAGAATAGGCGCGACATTGGCGTTAGTCGGATCAATAATCGTTTCCACACCATTGACACGGGCCATATTGCTGCCCAGCCAAAGCTCAATGACCTTATCCTCAGAGGTAATGGTCACTTTCTTTTCTACTGGATTCCATTCAGCCACGGCGCCCAGTGGCTCCGCGATATATCTGACTGGCAACAGGAAACGGCCATCCCTGATGACAGGGATCGTATCCATGGTTTGGCTTGCGCCATTGACCAGATAGCTGGATTGACCCAGATAGAGCTTGATGATGGTAGTGCCATGGGGCGTATGAGGCACGGTGACCGGATCAGGGGTCACAGGATCCGGAACCCCCGGATCGGGTATAATTGGAATTATTGGAAGTATTGGAATCGGTGTGATTGGCAGGGGTATAGGCGTGAATTCAAAAGGCGGAAGGATGCTATAATCGCCAGGATCGATAGGCAGGAAGGGTTTTCCGATGCCCAGCTTCCCGAAATCAAAGCCGCCGCTTTCGTCAGGCACTTCAAGTATAGGCTGAAGCACCACTTTACCGACAGGAATGATGGGCAGCTTGGAGGCTGAAACAAAGGACTGCGCCGGATAATTGTTCCAGAGTGGGCTGGTCCAGCCTGTGGTGCCATTTAGATAATAAATCTTGAAGCTGGGCGAGCAGTCTTCAAACCATTTGTTCTTTTGATAGGTTTGCTCTGGGGACAATAGACCTGGCACATTGCCGTAGAATCTGGCATCAACCAATTTGGTGCTGCCTCCGAAGACAGACATGCCCATGGCGGTGACGCTGGCAGGAATTGAGACGCTGGTCAGATTCGTCTTGCCAAAAGCCGTGATACCCAGGGTGGTCAGACCGGATGGTAGGGAGACCGTGGATAAATTTGTGCAGCCGCTGAAGGTGCTGCGCTCAATGACCTTTACGCCGCTTGGTATGACGATCCCTGTCAGATTGATACAGTTGCTGAATACCCCTTGGTCCAAGGTGGTCAGGGTACTGGGCAGGGTGACACTTTTTAGACTGTAGTTTTCTTCAAAAGCATACATCAAAATGGTTTTAAGGCCATTGGCCAGGGTGAGGGAGGATAAGGCTGTACAGCCGCCGAAGGCGCTGACGCCTATGCTGGCCGTCGGCCCCTGGAAGGTGACGGAGGTCAAGGCATAGCAGAAGCGATAGGCCATGGTGTCAACCATGGTAACCGTTGCTGGAATGATGGCGGTCTTAAGGCTTGAGCAGTGGACAAAAGCGCTGTTGCCTATTTTGAGAAGGCCAGCTGGCAGAATCATGTTCGTAATAAAGTCATTGCCGATGACAGACTGATCGCCGATGGTTTTAACCGTAGCAGGCACGGTATAGGTGGCAGCGGTTTTGCCGACAGGGTAACGGACCAGGGTGGTTTTACCCTTATTATAAAGTACGCCATCCTGACTCGAGAAGAACAGGTTTGCCGGATCTACAGTAAAGGCAGTAAGCATTTCGCAGCCGTCAAAGGTATTAAGACCTATGGTTGCCACGTTCTTTGGAATAAATAAGGTAGGTACGAGTTTGTTATAACCAAAGGCATAGGCGCCGATGGAGACCAGATTGGGCGGCAGGGTTAGACTGGCCATCTTAAAGCAGCCCTCAAAGGCACCCGGGCCGATGACGGTAAGACTATTGGGGAATTTGACACTGGTCAGGTTGGTGCTGCCGCTGAAGGCATCCTCTCCGATATTGGTCACGCCTTCAGGAATGACAACGGAATTCAGGCTATTCTTGAAAAGAAAGGCCATGGTCCCAATGGCGGTAACCGGATTGCCCCCAAGCCTTGTGGGGATGGTGATATTAGCATCGGTGCCCGTATATTTTGTGATGGTGACCTTGCCCCCGGAGGTCGTATACTGATAATCCGGAGAATCCGGCAAGGGGATCAGAATTGGGTTTAGTGGAAGTGTAACACCAGGTGAGATCACATCGATGCCGGGGGCTGCCATCGCGGGCATCGGAGCTATAATCATCACAAGAACAAGTAATAACAAAGGGATACGTGCCGGTCTTTTCATCATCATCATTCCTTTCACCAATGGGAGATTATTATGGAAATGAGCCCAAAATTCTCTTTTTTATGAACCCATTATAATACTTTTTGCAAAATATCAAAACTATTTGTTTAGTGAATAGGGCTGACAAACCTTGTGATTTTTAAAACTGAGTAAGAATTAATATACATAAATAGCAATATATGTAAAATATTTCTTTCCACTAGGCGAAATCTGCGTTATTATTAAATCAGAAAGTCTGGCTTCGCTGGTCTTGAAGATCATAAGTCATGGGAGGTTGCTTGTGGAAACTGAAGAAACACTGGAAGCCTATATCACACAATGGATGGATGAGATCAAGTTTGATCCCTGCCTGCAGCTTCTGACGGCCCAGTCCATGAACCGTATCAGATCAACGGTGAGGACGCACATTATCAAGAACATCGGCCATTACAAATTAAAGGACCTGAATCATCTCATTATCCAAAAGGAAATGATCAACGTCATGATTAAGGCTGGACTCAGCTATTCTTCCGTAAAAAAGGCCAGAGATGCGCTGAATGACTGTCTGACCTACGCTCTCGAAGCCAGGCACCTGAGTCATACACCCATGCCTTTAGTAAAGTTGCCAAGCAAGGTGATTTATGAGAAACGTGGCAGGGAGGATAGGATCAAGCTCTTCACCCCGGAAGAACTACAGCGGTTTGAAACAACCATCAATATAAGGCGGCCTGATGGCCAATATCTCCTGGCCAACGGCTGGGGATTTTATCTCATGCTCCAGT
Source organism: Bacillota bacterium (assembly GCA_025361765.1). Lineage (GTDB taxonomy): Bacteria > Bacillota > Clostridia > Peptostreptococcales > Anaerovoracaceae > JBBRXH01. The sequence goes on along the minus strand of JANYJS010000050.1, from coordinate 15,317 downwards.
GTGGCGCCAGAAGCGGAGAGGCTACCGCCTGGACATGGCATGACTATAGCGAAGTAAAGTCAGGTGAGGCGATTGTGGGCGTTTTGCATATCGATAAAACCGTCATAACCACCATAGACCCGAACAGAAAACCAAAATTCAGGACTGAAATCCAGAATCATCCAAAGACTAGGAATTCAATTAGAAATGTCTATCTGAATTCCGCTGGTATGCGTGCCATTGATGAACTTAGAAAAATAAGCAAGGGCAAGTACATCATAGACAACGTCAAAGGGGAAATATTGTCCCCGGGCAGCGTGGCTAAGAATTTCAGCAGAATCATGCGGCATGCGGGAATCGGCGGGCACTCTGTTCATGACTTAAGACATACCTATGCGACCAAGCTTTTCAGCTCCGGAGTCCCAATGAAGCTGGGCGCCGAAATTCTGGGTCAGGGTGATGTTAAAGTCTACCTTGACCATTATGTTACCATAATAGATCCGGCAAAGCGGGAGGCTATGCTGAAAATCAGGTTCGAATAAAAAGTGTACACTATTGACATAACGTACGTATTAACCTATTATTAGGTCATGAAGGGACGGTGAAGGGCATGGTTACAATAAATGCAACTGAGGCTAGAAAAGACTGGAGCCTTGTGGTGGATCATACCATCAGAGAGAAACCCCAGTTTATTAAGCGCACCAGAGACCGCATCATGCTGGCGGATGTCAATTTTATTCAGGAGCTCCTTTTTGCCTATGAGTTCAATGCTGTGTCCTATATTGAGAAGGACGGCACAATCACACTCTCTCTCAACGAAATTGATTTAGCGGAAAATGGACCCACCGAGCAAGCAGCCAGGTTTGAACTGGGGAAGGCCATACTAACCTATGCTGAAGACTTTTACGACGATTTTGGTTACTGGAGCACGGCACCAAACAGAACCAGACATATTCCCTATGTTTTCAAGGCCTTAATTATTAATGACGCACAGAAGCTGGGGGAGATGATCAAGTGCCTAAGTGGAAAGATCTAAAACGGTTTTGTGAAAATGACGGCTGGGAGCTGTACAAGAACACAGATCATTATTATTTCAGAAAGCGCAGCGATGACAAAACCGTTCGCATGACTAAAGTGTCCAAGGGCAGCGGTGAAATAAAGCCGGGTCTTTGGCGTGAGATTCTTAATAAACAGTTAAAGGTCACTAAGGATTATTTCAACAAAATGATTTGAAGATTCCCGCTTTTTTTGTTGCCAACCCTACTTCTCCTATGGTAATATATAAAAGCAAGTCAGAAACCCCCATATAAGGGATAGTATGGCGACATAGCCAAGTGGTAAGGCAGAGGTCTGCAAAACCTCTATTCCCCAGTTCAAATCTGGGTGTCGCCTCCAAAGAAACTCCGTAATTGCAAAGGTTACGGGGTTTTTTATTTTTTAAAAAAGCCTTTGAATGTCAGAAGGTTCAACAAAAGTTCAACTTCAGAATTGATTGAAGGCGCAAGCGAAAAGGAATCGCTTTACATTTAGGATTTAATATTTGGAAGGGAAAAATAAATGTTGAAATAACTGGTGTATTAATATATTATTCACATTGGAACTGTTTATCGCGAAATATTCAAAATTAATATTACTAAATTATAATATTTTTCCAAATCGATTGACTGATGGCTGCAATTTGTTATAATAAATATAGAGATTGAGAGATCTCGCGATGTGCTAACATCGTTAAAATCCGAAATTGATACCGGACGAATGGGCCGGGGGGTTGGCGGACAACAATAAAATCCGAAATTGATGCCGGACGGATGGGCCGGAAGGTTGGCGGACAACAATAAAATTAGCATTTCTAGTTTATAAAGAGGTTGCCTACTGGCAACCTCTTTAATTGTGTGAAGTGGAGGAATTCATTGAAAAAGCTTGAGAATATTAGGAAAACGATAGTAACATGTGCAACTGAGTACAAAAGAACATTCTCAGGGAAAAACTATATTCATATATACGAATGCAACAAAAGCCTATACCATATTGAATCTGAATTTTTAAACACAAATTATCTTCACTTAACTGGCATAAAAACCAAATTAAAACCTGAAGATTTTTTCCAACAATGCGTTGATAATAAGATTAGCATTAGAGACATAGAGCTCAAAAAAGATGGGACGACTGAGCTTAAAATTTCCGTTCTTCCTTCATTAAAACATATTATTTCATGTAATGCCTTAATTGGCGATTACGAACAGAGCCATAGAAGACTAATTGTTGATACGGTGCTCGGAGACGCTAAGAAATTGATGACTATAGGATTTTCTTTAAAAGATACAGGATATTATGTGCCGCAAACATTACTAAAAGAAGACGTTAAAGGCCTTTCTAATCAATTGAACAAGGTTGTTGCTGTCTATTCAAAAAGTATTGATGAATCATTTTATAATAATTGCACTTTTATTTGTAAGGGTACGGAATCATTAAAGATTGAGGAGTACATAAGAAGTGTTAGTGAGATGTAGTGTCTTAAATAATTGAGTAGATATCTCAATTCCTTAGTTAAAATCCAGGTGGTGCATCCGAATAAACTCAGTAATTGCAAAGGACGCGAGGCTTTTTATTTTTTGAGAAAACCTTAAAATGACAAAAGTTCAACAAAAGTTCAACTCCCACCATGTTTTGATCATATGAGAAGACGGCTTGACCGGTGGTGGCCCTTCGCGTGCCCCACTTCTCCCTTTTCAGCATTTTTCTACAATTCACACTACAAATTCTCTTATCTGCAGAAATATCGCAGATATATATATATACGACATTAGGAATTGTGTGGGGATTAGATAAGGTGGCAAAATTGAGCGATAATAACAATTAGGTCTTAACGGGATCATAACTCATTTACAAAGGAGATTTTCTTTGAACTTATTCAACAATATTTTATCGGATAGTTTCTTTAAACCATTAACAAGCAAGTATAAGGCGATTTACCTGGATTGCCTTGAGATTATATACGATTCTTATCGGACCGAATATTCCTTCGGTGTAGATAAGGAAATTATTATTGCCGGGCTGGAAAACTATTTTGACAATGTCGCAACGTTAGAAATGGTGTTTGACGACAACGAAGCAGTTGTGACGGAACCAAGAGCCAAGGCTACCGCCATGGTGCGCTATTTAAAAGAGAGTGGCTGGATAGATGAAGAGCGCTCTAGTGATTTTAAGATCAAAATAATCCTGCATGATTTTGCTGCAACAATATTCGAATCTTTTATCAAGATAGTTCGGAACGAGGATATCGAATATCCCGGCTTGATTTCCCAGATACATGCCACTCTTATTAGTGAAGAAGGTTACGTCAAACCATATGAATATGTCATCAAGCAAGTGGCGAGAAATACAGAGGAGATGCTTATAGGTCTTAAAAAGCTCAACACCAGCATTAAGAGGCATATAGAAAAAATCACTAGCGATAAATCTGCCGGCGAAATCATCGAGGAGTTCTTCGTTTATCATCGAGAAATAGGATCCAAGGCCTATCACAGAATAAAGACCAGTGACAATGTTTCAAACTTCAGACCCAAAATTGTCGAAAAGATCCGTGCAATCATGGAAAATGACGAGATTTTTAATAGAGCCATCGCTGAGTATATGGGCATTGAACAAATTGAGGACGAAGATGCTGTAAGAGAAGAAATCAGAGCGATCCTTGTCGGCATCATATCAGCTTTTAACCGCTATGATGACATCCTGCGTGAAATTGACTATAAGCATACCAAATATATTAAGAGCGCTGTTTCCAGGGCTCAGTTCCTGCTTACAAACTCTAGTAGCGCCGAAGGAAAGATTACCCGGATTCTGACATATTTGGCAGATGATTTCAATGCAGATGACGAACTTAATTTGAATGATGCTGCTGATGACAACATACTTCAGCTATTCAACATCTTTTCACAGGGATTTTTGGATAATGAATCTTTATATGTCATACCAATAACGAAAACAATGGCTGAGCCTGAAGAAATTGGGGCAGACGAGGTATTGTCCGAAGAGGAAATTGAACGCCGGATACTTGAACAGCGGATCAAAAACGAAATTCAATTTTCCAGAAAAAATATTAACAAGTATGTCTGCGCTGCCCTTGAAAACACAAAGATCATAGCCGCTTCTGCACTGCCGCTGGCATCCAGGAGAGACTTGATTAGGATCATTTTCATTTTCTTATATGCGAGAGAACCGAATCAGCCATATAAGGTAGTAACCACGGAGAAGGAAATGGCAATAAACGAATTCAGATTTCATGATTTTCTGATAGAAAGGTGTGACTGAACGATGATGCAGATATTAGGAGAAAGCAGAGAGCAGCAGGAAAGGTTCAGGATTATAGCAAACAAGCTGCTGAATAACTGCTTCATCCTTAAGAAAAAGGATGAGACAAGAAACGATTATATGTTTATTCAGCAAAACCAGAGCATGTTTGATGAATATTTTTTGCCGATCGGATATAAGATTGACCTCAATACGAATTTTGGCGTTGTAGCTTTAATCAACACATCTGGCCATGGGAGAATGAGGCTTAAAAAAAGCGAAAGCATCATATTGCTGCTGCTGAGATTGCTATATATTGAAAAGTCCAAGGAATTGCGGCTGACAGACGATGTCGTGATTGCGGCTGAAGAGATCCATGATAAATATGGTATGCTTAAACTTCGGACAAAGCCAATGCTTGATAAGACAACTCTTCGGGATTGTACTAATCTTTTTAAGCGATACAATCTTATTGCAACATTAGACCGTGATGTGACTGTTCCTAGTGCGAGAATAATCATCTATCCAACTATTTTGTTTGCGATACCAGGTGATAATTTGACCGGATTGTACGACTCGATCAGTGAGAAACTTACAAAATATGTGAACGGAGGTGAAGTGAATGAGCCAGACCAAGACAATGAAGAAGATGCTGACCAGGATTAAACTTATTAACTGGCATTATTTTAAAAATGAGACCATCGCTTTAAATGGCTCTACGTTGATCACCGGAAAGAATACGGAGGGAAAATCGACCATCATGGATGCGATCCAGATGGTGCTGACGACCAACCATAAACGATTCAATACTGCAGCAAATGAAAAGGGCAAGCGTGACATTAAAAGCTATGTCAGATGTAAAATAGGAGTCGAGGGAACAACATACTTTAGAAAAGGAAGTATCATTTCTTATGTTGCGCTGGAGTTTCACGAAGAGAAGTCAAACCGATTTTTTACGATAGGGGCAAAGATGGATTCACCAGATGAAGATTCTATGATCTCAATTAAGTGGTTCTGCGAAGAGAGCGGTCTCGAAGAAATTGAATTTGAGACGAATGGCCGCCCATCAATGACTGAGCAGTTCAGAAGAAACGGGAAAAGGATTCCTCTTATAGCAGGTGTTGGAGAAGCGAAGGCGGTATTTACACGCAGATTAGGGAATTTGGAAGACAGGTTCATCGATATGATACCAAAGTCGCTGGCCTTTAAGCCGATGGACAATGTAAAGGATTTCATATATAAATTTTTGCTTTCAAAAAGAGAAATCGAGGTAGAGACACTCAGAAGCAATATCGCAACACTCAATGATCTTGAAGATTTGATGAACCTGACAAAAAGCAAAATTGCAGAGCTCGAAGGCATTCTTTCCAAGAATAGTGAAATCGTTTTGAAGGATAGAGAAATCGGTATCAACGACATTTTACTGAAGCGGGCCGAAGTCGAATTAAGCAAGCATACATTGAGTAATCTTGAAAAGACAAAAGGAAAACTGAAGCAGGAATATCTAGCATTAAGTGATGAAAAAGAAGCCCTTGAATCACACCTTAACGCTGAGCGGGAGAGACTGACGAATCTGCATGTTTCTCTTGGCTCCAATGAAGTATCCCAGTTAATCAAATCTTCTGAAGCAAGCATCATGCTGTATAAAGCGAACATGGCAAGCGAGGAAAAATCCTTTGCAAAATTAAAAAAATCGATCATGGCAGCCCTTCACGTCATCGACTGCATGGGTCAAACCATGGAAATATCAATTTCAAAAGATGATATTTTGAAGCTGGAATCTCCGGATCTTGATGCAGTTAAAAAATCGGAAACCACATCTGCTATAAGAGAACAGTTTGGCTTCCTGAATGACAGTTATACCCAAGAAAAAATAAAACAGAAGGATGAATTTGAGCGAAACAAGCAGAAAATCATAAGCATTACCCAACTGATCCAAAGCATAAAAAACAAGAAGCTGCCATACCCGGACTATACTGTCAAGCTTATTGATGCCATAAACAAAGAATTTTCAAGCCGCGGTATCGAAAGTCAGCCGAGGATTTTTGCCGATCTGCTAGAGGTAACAAATCCAGCCTGGCAAAATGCTGTGGAAGGATTTCTGAACACCCAGAGATTCAATGTGATTGTGGATCCAAAATATTTCAACATCGCGCTGGATGTTTACAATCAGATCAAGAAGGAAATACACACGGTTGGGCTGGTGAATATCGAAAAACTGAAAGACCACGTCGATAATCATATAAACACAGACTCTCTCGCCAGCGTTGTGAAAAGCGATAACCCATGGGCCAGGATGTATGCAATCTATCTACTCAACAGGGTGACATGCTGCGAGGATGTTCAAGATCTGAAGAATTACAAAACAGCAATTACGCCGGAGTGTATGCTCTTTTCTCAGTACACTGTCCGAAAAATCAAGGAGGAATATTACCGGGTGCCGTTTATAGGAGCTTATGCGTTTTCCGTTCAGCTCATGGCGCAGGAAGCCTTTCTTGAGGATGTAAAACTCCAAAATGACAATATTTATATTAGACTCGGCTCTGTAAATGGAATACTTGCTAATCTAGAAGCATATAGATCGAACCCTATAAATGATGATGATGTAAATGCGCCCTCAAATCATAGACGCTGGGCAGATTTGGTCAAGGCAGAGGAACTGGAGCTTGCAAAGGCTCGAAAGGATCAAAACTACATCGAAATTAATATGCAAATCGATGAAAAGACTAATTGGGTCAACGCACTTGATAAAAAACGAAGCATTGCTGAAAAAGACTGCGGTAGCTGTTTAAACAAGCTGGATCAGATTCGTAAGGAGACTTCGGATTCTGGAAATGCGATGGCGACTATTCAGGCTGAATTTGATAAAGCTTGTGATGAGGATATTGAGTTAGCGGAGTTAGGCCTCAAGAAATACAACGAACAGATCCGAATCAAGGGGCCGGGTGTTATTATTCAAAATTTCAGCCCAAGAAAGGCCCAACTGGCAAATGAAAAAACAGCTACGATAAGGGATCTTGAACAGCTTCAAGCAAAATACGGCAGCAACTATAAAAGCGATATGGGGGTTGGATGTGATAGTGTTCAGGACTATATAAATGAGCACCATAAGCTCTTTGCATCAGATATCGTAAAATACGAAGCTGATCTCATGAAGGCGAAAGATAATTGCCAGCAGGAATTCAGAGAATCGTTTCTTGCAAGGCTAAAAGAGTATATTGATAATGCGATTCAGGAGTTTAAAGACCTTAATGCCGCCCTTGAAGGTGTTTATTACGGAGAGGACAGATATAAATTTGAAATTAAAGCCAGTAAGGAAAAAGAGGGTTTCTATAAGATGATTACATCGGACAGGAACCAGCCTGGATTCAACCTGCTATCATCGATGTTTGACGATGAATTCAAGGAAGAAATGGATGATATGTTTGCAAAGCTTACGGCAAATGATGATGGTGGCAAAAAGGTGCTGGATGAGTATACAGACTATAGAAATTATCTGGACTACGACATAGTGATCCATAAGGACAATGGATCTGTTCAATACTTTTCCAAGATATATGGGGATGGCAGCGGCGGAGAAACACAGACGCCTTATTATGTAGCAATAGTGGCTTCTTTCCTGCAGCTTTACAAAGCCGGGAACACGATACGCATCGTCATGCTTGATGAGGCTTTTGATAAAATGGATGATGAGAGAATTAAGTCTGCAATGGATTTTTTCACCAGCCAGGACCTTCAGCTTATTATCGCAGCGCCACCGGCAAAAATGGAGGTTATCGGGGAGAATATGGACACAATACTGTTATCAATAAGGGATAACAGAAATAGCCATGTGGCGGAGTATTTCTTATGATTAGTGAATATGAATTATTAATCCTTATTAAGCTTGTGAAGATGTATGAAAAAAGCAAAACATTTCAGGGAGAGAATAAGGTGAGGCAGCGCTTCATTATTAAGCCTGAGGATGCAGTAGGTGCCTATGGCGATCACTCCAATTATGAGGCATTTCAAAATTTGAACGATTCAATTGACAAATTGATCAAGAAGGGCTTTGTTAACGCAAAGATCAACTATAAGAACAGGGTTTGCAGCGAGATCGAACTGTGCCAGGATAAAATAGAGGATATTTGTGAATACCTTGGAATGCAGTCAAAAAAGAATACCCATGATCAATTGCTTCATATTCTTGCGGACTACAAAGATAAAAATGACATCTTAAAAAGGTTTTGCAGTACTCAGGAAGAAAACATCAGGGCAAATAAATCGGTCAGGTATTATAAGGAAAACATAACCGAATTCATAAATATTCTCACGGCAGTAGATGAAATATTGAAGGTTCCGACGGAGACATTTGTCAGGGACTTTTCAGTGAGACTATTTAGGGATTCTAAAATTTTTGATCAAATCAGCTCAAAAGTTGTTGGATTACTTTTTGAATATGGCGACTTTCCAGATAAGGAACGCGTCCTAGGGGATCTGAACATTGTAAAGAACCCAACCTATGTAAATTGCAAGGGAAACGGTATTGTAGATTTCTCGGGGAATACGGTTGACCTACGCACCATCAGAGGAGATATAGCGTTTTCGTCTGAAGCACTCACTGATATAAGTACTGTGAGGATTTGCGGCAAGACAGTGATCACGATAGAAAATCTAACCACGTTTCATTCAACGAAACCGTGGGACGCTTTTCTTATTTATCTTGGTGGCTTTCACAACAGTGTAAGGCGAGAATTTATTCGGAAGATCCATGATCAGAACCCGGATGCTTTGTTTTATCACTTTGGAGACATAGATGCCGGTGGCTTTCAAATACTGGACCACTTACGCAGAAAAACAGGGGTTTCGTTTGAAGCCTATAAAATGGATATCGCGACGATTGAAGAGTATCAGGCATATTCACGGGAACTGACTGATAATGACCGCGCTCGGCTAAATAAAATGAAAGATGGTGAATTCTCTGATCTGATCAACTATATGCTGCAGCACAACTGTAAGCTTGAACAAGAAGCAATTAATATGGCGTGAAAATGGATGATGAAATGTTATGAATGAAAAACCGATAGAAGGTTCCAAACGAAAGAACCGTGCAAGAGAAAAAAAGGTTGCCCAAGCTCAAAATTTATTTTTGTAGGGCCATTTATTCGTGGGATTACAGGGGAATAATTAAATACTTGGAGAGTATATATTAGTAAAAATTGGCCTACAAATAATATGATATATTAAGTAGTAGATTAAAGTGGAGATTAATAAAATTGGAGAATGTTATGGAGAAATATGTAACTGACCATTAAAATGATGCTAAAGAAACATTAATATTCAAATTCTTTTATAAAGATATTGGGGGAAGAAATGGATCGATTTTTTTTAGACGACAAAGAAGAAAAATCATTAGAAGTTCTGACAGAAAAATACGAAAAATTTATAAAGCAGGGATTGATAAATAAAGGGTTTTGTAAATTAAAGACAGTAAGTGGCAAAATTATTCCCGAGCCAGTGCAAAAGTATTGTCAGGACGGGTTAGATAATTTGTCCGAGTTAGCGATATGGAAAAAAGTCATGAAAATGGCTGCAGATGGTTTTATTACACTTCAAGCGGTATCATCAAAATATAGCATTAATGAAAACGATATAATTAAAAAAATGAACAAGATAAATATTGAAGTTGACTCGATAGATAAAATCAAACGAATGAGAAGCTATGAAATCGAGAAAATTGTAAATTCCTTTGATTGGAAAGTATATTTGCAAAATATTTTGCAATCTGCTCCATGCGGGGCTGCAGGAATGTACGGGCTTCCTTTCAACACTGTATTAGGTACATTTATTCAATTTAGAACAGTTCAACTAATTGCTATGCATTATGGTTATGATATAAAAAGCAGCCAAGCAGAATTAGATTATGCAGGCGATGTGCTCATTCAAATAATGATGAAGGGCCGAATTAGTGATGCTGATGGATTTGGAGAAACTATAGCAAAGATGATGTCGATAGCCGAATTAACATCATTAAGAAGTGCATTAAAATCAAAAACTTATGAACAGATGGCTAAAGCAGGGGGAGCTCAGTTATTATATGCACAAATGAGAGCAATTACTAATAAAGCAGCAGTTAAGGCTTTAGAAAAGGCTGGTCAAAGCGGAATTGAAAATAAAACGCTTACCAAGATTTTGGAAGCATTGAGCAAGAAGATGACACAAACTGCTGGCGCAAAAGCGATTCCAGCAATCTCAGCCGCTTTAAATGTACTGATTGACACGTATCAGATTCATAAAGTTCTAAAAATTGCTAATGTAATTTATCAAAAAAGATTTCTATTGGATAAAGAAATGAATAGCTGCTCCGATGAATATTCTGCTCCAATATGTCCACAAATCTCCTAGGCGGGGGCCATTTCGATCCTGTTTGAAAGCACGAATATTTACAAACAATTTTTCCAAAGGAAAAACGCTTGCTGCCGCTTTGAAAATAGAGCAATTATCTTTAGAATTAAAGAATATCGGGTAAAAATCAAAGAAGAAGGACACGATCATTGTTAATGTCTTGTGAATGTCACAAAGAATATGTAATGTTTGTGACAGCTCGATACCGTTCCCTAATTATATGCACTTATAGGGACATGTTTTGAATATTCTGCTCCAGTAGGGTCACAGCTATTATCCTTGTAACAGACCATCAACACCATGTGTCGACGCGATTTATGTTTTCAAACGAAGCGGAAAAATGTGAAGATATTCTGTCATGTCCCTATAAATACATAGTAATTGGGACATATTTATTCTTGATGAAAGGCTACCTATTCTTCTGAGCAAGAGCCAATAAGTTAGTAGCCTTTGAATATCCACTGATATTTTATAGAAATATGAGCATTGTTTTTGAAATGATGCTTGATTACTAGTTATAAATGTAGTAAAACTAATCTATAGATGACTGTTGAAATCTGCTGGTATATCTTATACAATGATAATGCAAATAAAGTTTTTCGTATTAAATAATAATTTGGCGTTTTTACACAAAAAGTTTGCAATTTACCGGTTTGGGTATATAATGAGATAACAGATAGGTGAGTTCCTACCAATTAAGTGGAAGATTTAAAAGTTGGAGAGTTCCCGCACTTCTGCAGCAACTTTTAGAGTAGCATAACCCAAGCCCATTGATTTTACTAATGGTTTGGGTATTTTTATTTTTAATTTTAGTCATATTATTATTGCGTACAATCGCGTTATATGTTATAATTAGTATTATGTAATAAAGGTTGGTGTCTAATATGCATTTGAAAAAAACTGCCCGAAAAGATGGGCGTATATATTTATCTATAGTGGATGGCTTTTATGACAAGAACCGAGGCCATTCCAGAACTGTTACCATTGAATCTCTAGGTTATCTAGATGCTCTTGAAAAACAATACGATGATCCCATTGTTTTTTTTACACAAAAGGTTGAAAAGCTTAAAGTTGAGAAAAAGCTTCAAAATGCACCTATCTCGTTTGATTTTTATCATAGTGATAAGTTAGAACTAAATTCCGACCTTCGAAAGAATTTTGGCTATGTTGCATTAAGCAGGATTTATCATGAACTTGGTATCCATACATTCCTTACAAACAGACAACGGCATAGTAATGAGAAATATGATGCTGATACCATTATGAAAATGCTAGTCTTTTCTAGGCTTCTAGCTCCTGCTTCAAAGAAGAAATCCTTCGATAATAGAACCCGATTTTTTGAAAAGGAAGACTATTCTCTTGATGATGTTTACCGCTGTTTATCCCTTTTTCATAAACACAAAGATAATCTTCAACTTTGGATTAACGATAAAATCAAAGCGCTTTACGGTCGAGATACCAGTCTCGTTTATTATGATGTGACCAACTACTATTTTGAGACTGACAAAATCGAAGATTTTAGAAAGAAAGGCATTTCCAAAGAGCACCGTCCTAATCCCATCGTACAAATGGGACTCTTTATGGATAACAATGGAATCCCTATTACCTATCAGCTGTTTCCCGGGAATACTAACGACTGCTTGACCTACCGTCCGAATCTTTCGCGTATCAAGAAGGATTATGGACTTGGCAAAGTCGTTGTTGTAGCTGACAAGGGGATGACCACCGGCGACAATATCTGGTACACCCTTTCCTCTGGAGATGGATATGTTTTCAGTATGTCCGTTAGGGGTGCTGATAAAGAGTTAAAAGACTACGTATTAAAAGACGAAGGATATGAATGGCTTGGTTCTGAATACAAAAGAAAATCTCGGCTTTACCCTCGCACCATTCAGGTTACTACTACAAACGGTAAAAAAATGAAGAAAACTGTAGATGAAAAACAGGTAGTCTTCTACAGTGAGAAATATGATAAGCGTGCTAAGGCTGAACGTGCTGCTACACTTGCAAAAGCGCAGGATCTGATTGCACATCCGGGAAAGTACACGCGTGCCACCTCGTATGGTGCTGCGGGTTATGTAAAAAATATAGATTTTGACAAAGACACCGGAGAAATATTAAAACCTGCAAAGGTACTGGAATTAGATTTGAAAAAGCTAAAAGAGGATGAGGCTCTTGATGGGTTTTATGTAATCATTACCAGTGAATATGAGGAAACAGATGACCGGATTATTGAGATGTATCGTGGCTTATGGAGAATTGAAGAATCTTTCCGTATTACAAAAACCGACTTAGAAGCACGCCCTGTTTATGTTTCAAGAGAAGATCATATCGAGGCTCATTTCCTCACCTGTTTTGTTGCACTGGTCGTTGCTAGGATTCTAGAAAAGAAAACGGAACATAAGTATAGCATCACGAGAATCTTAGAAAGTTTAGGGAAGGCCGAATGCAGCTATGCTCAGCAAAATTACTATATTTTTGACTATTTTGACGATGTTCTAAGTGAGGTAGGTTCGATATTTAATGTAGACTTTTCAAAAAGAATCAGAAGTCTTGGAGAAATTAAAAAAGTTTTAGGAATGGTGAAAAAATGACCTGTATCACTACAACTTTCTGACAAAACTTCAAAGCCCACAGCCATTGTTTTATCAATGATTGCGGGCTATTTTTTGCTCTTTTTGCTGCAGAAGTCAAGATATAATGAGATAACAGATAGGTGAGTTCCTACCAATTAAGTGGAAGATTTAAAAGTTGGAGAGTTCCTGCCAATTAAGTGGAATATTTAAAAGTAAGGGCAACTATTCGTAGTTGCCCTTTTAATGAGGGAACGCTATGGATGAAGATCTTAAATTTTATTATGTTGAAACTGCGTATATTGATTTTCTAAAACAATATCAAGATCACCTATGGGATAATGATGACAAAGGAAATATGAGGCCATGCATCGGAGTTTGTTATTGAGATTAGTGGCTATAAATATTATGCGCCATTAACATCACCAAAGGCAAAACATGCTACTTGGGGGGACACTCTCGACTTTATAAGAATTGAGCACAAGGGTGAACTAAAGGCAGCAATAAATATAAATAACTCAACTTTCCCACCTTGGGAAATCCAATGCACCTTGAAAAATCAATATGAATCTGCTCTTTAATATACAAAAAAGCCCTGTTTTTTGGTATAATAGAAATAACCACAAATCCATAAATACCAACGAAACGAGGGACTTTTTATGAATTCTATTATAGCAGATAAATTACGCACTGAACAGACTGTATCATCAAGAATCGATTTGTTTTTCCGACAAATCACCTTGTCAAAACTTCTCAAGAAATCGAACTTCTACAAGGAGTCCGGAATCCCTTGTGCAGAGATATTGAAAACTTTGTTTACACTTGTTTTTACAGATAAGAATTTGTATCGTGCACTGGACACAGAACCAGAAGGAATAGGTTTTAAGAAAAACACAGCTTATCGATTTCTGAACTCCATGCGCTACAACTGGACCAAACTTCTTACTATGACTGCGGCAAAGGCTATAAGCACTGTCAATTCAGCTACTTCAGAGGATCGGGCAAATGTTCTTATCATAGATGATTCCTTTTATGACAGAAACAGAAGCAAGAAGGTGGAGCTACTAGCCAGAGTGTTTGACCACTCGATGCACAAATATGTTAAAGGTTTCAAAATGCTTACTCTTGGATGGTCTGATGGTAGATCCTTTATTCCAGTCTCATTCTCGCTACTAAGTTCTAGAAAAGAAAGTAATGTTCTTTGTCCTTCCCGCAACGGAATTGACAGAAGAACCGCTGCCCACAGAAGGAGAAGATTGGCGATATCTTCTGCAACTGAAGTTCTATTTGAACTATTGGAAAACGCAAGGAATCTGCCTGCCGCATATGTTCTCTTTGACAGCTGGTTTGCATTTCCAAAGACAATCTGCAGAGTCTGCAAAACAAACTATGATGTCATTTGTATGGTAAAGAACACTCCCAACATCCACTACGGATACAATGGGCAATGGATAAGTCTATCAAAGCTTCATGACATCGTTAAGAAAACTTGCACAAAGAAGGATCAGATATTGGGCTCGATTGAGGTCAGTATCCGTGAATCCAAGGATAGTGTGGAAACTAGGAACGCCAAAATCATATTTATCGAAGATCGAAGCACCAAGAGCTTTCTTGCCATACTATCAACGAATACAGCTATTTTAGACGAGGAAGCTTTGAGGATCTATGGAAAACGTTGGGATATCGAGGTGTTTTTCAAAATGTGCAAGTCCTATCTTTCTCTATGCAAAGAGTTTCAGGGTAGAAGCTATGATATGATGACTGCCCATACCACAATCGTTTTCATGAGATATATTATGCTGTCTCTGGAAGCCAGAAACTCTGTCGATCACAGAACCGTTGGCGGATTGTTCTATCTGATCTGTGATGAGATAGAAGATATACGCTTTGCCGAAGCGCTTTCAATCCTTTTGGAACTCCTGAAAAGGGCTCTTGCAGAGTTTCCTGTCATTTCAGAAAAGATGGCGGAAACCTTTCTTTCGTCCTTTTTCAACAGTCTTCCTTCTGCTTGGAAGAGCAAACTACAGTTGAGTGCGTAAATATATTGATTTTTCAAGGTGCATTTTAATTATTAGTGTGGGAAAGTTGAGT
>JANYJS010000041.1 GCA_025361765.1 Bacillota bacterium | reverse complement strand
ATATCCGCCGGGACAGAAGTTTTCAACGCCAGAGCTGAGAAATCAGAAAAACTGGGATCCATGTTCTTCTTAAGAGGAAAGCCTCAGGAGGAAACCTCAAGCGCTTCAGCTGGAGATATTGTAGCTGTTTCTAAGCTTCAGTTTACTCAGACTGGAGATACCCTATGCGAAAAGGCCCACTTCATCAAATATCCACCCCTTGAATTCCCGGAACCGTCCTTATACATGGCGGTTGAACCAAAAGCCAAGGGAGATGAAGAAAAAATCAGTTCCGGCCTTCATAAACTGATGGAAGAAGATCCATCTTTCGTTATGACAAGAAATACTGAGACTCACCAGACTCTGATTGGTGGGCAGGGAGATATTCAGATTGGTATTATTTGCGCCAAGCTTAAAGAAAAATTTGGGGTAGCCGTTCACCTTGTAGATCAGAAAATAGCCTACAGAGAGACCATTAAAGGCAGTTCCGATGTTCAGGGAAAACATAAAAAGCAATCCGGCGGCGCAGGCCAATACGGAGATGTTCATATCAGGTTCTCCCCATCCCAAGAAGATTTCGAGTTTGCGGAAGCTGTTGTCGGCGGATCGGTACCAAGACAGTACATACCAGCAGTTGAAAAGGGACTTAGAGAATGTCTTGATAAGGGCGTCCTTGCTGGCTTCCCAGTAGTGCACGTTAAAGCGGTTCTTTATGATGGTTCCTATCATGATGTAGACTCCAATGAAATGGCCTTCAAAGTGGCAGCTTCTCTGGCATTTAAAAAAGGTATTCAGGAGGCAAAGCCGATTCTTCTAGAACCCATTATGCATATTGAGATTGTGGTTCCGGATGAATATATGGGCGACGTTATGGGAGACATGAATAAGAGAAGAGGCAAGATTCTGGGCATGGAGCCACAGACAGGTGGCGGCCAGAAGGTTGTAGCCGAAGCTCCGATGGCGGAAATGTTCAAGTATGCCATTATCCTGAGGTCTATGACCCAGGCCAGAGGCACCTTTGTGATGAAATTCGACAGATATGAAGAAGTGCCCATGCACATGGCTGAGAAAGTCATTGCGGAGCACGCCGTGAAGCATGAAGACTAATTATTGTCGGCTTACAATGAGGAGATAATAGGTATGTCAAGTTCCTATCTTTGATCAAGCAGTGTGAATCATCGGATAAAAGTATTTTAAAAACAGAAACAAGATAAAGACACGGGAACATAAAACCCGTGTCTTTATTTACTGCCAAATGTTTATTGTTTATAAAAAGGCTTTTCAATCTCTGGAAAAGCCCTATAATATTAAGTGAATGTATCTATTATAATGCACAAAAAAACAAGTGTTGAAAATATTTCTAAAGATGATTAAGCCGGAATACTGCTCAGATATTGCGAAGACAGGGGGCGCTATGATAAAGAACGTCATTTTAAGAACTGAAAACCTCAGCAAAAGCTATCAAATGGGCGAGATTGAAGTGAAAGCTTTAATTGATACCAGCTTTGAAATTTATGAGGGAGAATTTGTTGTCATTCTTGGCCCAAGTGGCTCGGGGAAGAGCACCCTGCTGAATATCATCGGCGGCATGGATACGCCTACGGATGGTCGCGTCTTTATGCGGGAGAATGAAATCACGGCCTTCAACGAAAAGCAGCTGACAGATTATCGCAGGAAGAAGATCGGCTTTGTGTTCCAATTCTATAATATTATGGCAAGCCTTACGGCTGAGGAAAATGTGGAGCTGGCTACAGAGATTTCTGAAGATCCGCTCGATATTGGGCAGGTGATGATTGACGTAGGTCTTGGGGAGCGAAGGGACCACTTTCCATCACAGCTTAGCGGCGGAGAGCAGCAAAGAGTATCTATAGCAAGGGCCGTAGCCAAGAACCCTGAAATTTTGCTTTGCGATGAACCGACAGGAGCCTTGGATTTTACCACGGGCGTTACAATATTGTCTCTTCTTAAAAAAGTCAACCGCGAGATGGGAAAGACGGTAGTGGTCATTACCCATAATATTTCCATTGGGGAAATGGCGGATCGGGTCATCAAAATGCATAGTGGGGAGATTTTCGAAATTTTAGAGAATAAAAACCCGATTGAGCCCGAAAGGATTCAGTGGTAATGAAAAAAATTAATACCATGCTTTTTAGAATGATTACGACTTCGAAAAGCCAATATATCGCTGTTCTAGTAATTATCATAACCGGTCTGATGGTTTTCACTGCGATGAATATTGCCTCAATCAACCTGACGACAACGCTAGAGACCTACTACACTCAAAGCAGGTTTGCCGATCTTTATGCAAAGACTGTCAAGGTGCCTCAGCAGGAAGTCCTGAACCTGTCGAAGATTGCCGAAATCAATACGGTAGAGGGCAGAATCGTATTTGACGTTCCCTATACCACGGACAATAAGGATGAAAGGGTCAATATCAGAATTGTTACCGTTCCCCTAGAAGATACGGGGATCAACAATCTGACCGTAGTAAAAGGCACCTACATCGGACAAAGCGCACGGGACATTCTTGTGCTTCAGCAGTTTGCCGAAGCGAGAGGCATCAAGGTGGGGGATGAAATGGATATTCAAATAAATGGCGTCGGCTATCTGCTCAATGTAGCGGGTATCGTTGCCAGCCCAGAATATATCTATGCCATTGAAAACGGACAGTCCCTGATACCGGATCCCAAAGCCTTCGGTGTGGTCTATATCCCCGAAACTCTAGGGCAGCAAGCTTTTGGCTATCAAAACAGCTATAATGAGATCATGATTACATATAATAAGGGAATCAACGAAGAGAAGCTGATCGATACCCTGAAAGAAGAGCTTGCGCCTTTTGGCCTGCAAAGGACCATAAAAAAAGAAAATCAACTGAGCAACAATCTGATTTCAGATAAGGTCGCCAGCCTCAAAAGAACTTCAAATTCCCTGCCCATAGTCTTTCTCATTGTGGCGGCGATCATGCTCGCTATGATGATTGGACGCATGGTCAAGCGTGACAGAATCAAGATCGGCGTGCTTCAGGCTATGGGCTATTCGAAGGGGCAAGTGCTTTTGCACTATGCCGGATACGCCCTCAGCGCTGGTTTGATTGGCGGCTTTATGGGTGCAACTCTGGGCATGCTTTTAGCCGGCATCATGACCTCCTATTATCTTGTATTCTTTAATATTCCTTTGTTTAAAATTGATTTTTATTATGTCTATGTTTTTACCGCCATGCTAATTTCGGCTGGCTTTTGCGCCCTTGCCGGCCTAGTTGGGGCCAGAGGTGTTCTTAAAATATCTCCGGCTGAATCCATGCAAAGCGAAGCACCCAGGAAGGGCAAGAGGATTCTTTTGGAACGGCTGCCTTTTTTCTGGAAGAAGCTGTCTTTCAGCTGGAAGCTGGTGATTAAGAATATTTTTAGAAACAAGAAAAGAGCGGTGTTTGTTCTTTTTGGCGTGATTTTTACCTATGCTATGCTGCTTTTCACCATGGCCATGCCGGCAGTTATCAATGAACTGATGGTCAAAAGTTTTACAGAATTTCAGACCATGGATTACAATATCAGCTTCAGAGTCCCCGTCAACGACAGAGTGCTGAGGGATTTTCGAACTCTGGTCAATGTAGATCATATAGAGGGGAAAATAGAGTATCCTTTTGAGCTTCAAAATGGATCCAAGACTAAAGCCGTCCCTGTTGTCGGATTAAATAAAGATACTTCCTATTACAATTTTAAAGACGGCAATGGCAATAAGGTCGCCATACCGGATGAGGGAATGCTGTTGACTCAGAATTTGGCCAATATTCTCAACGCACATAAGGGAGATGCTTTAAAGATCAAGACTTATCTTCCGGGTAGAAGTGATGTCTATGTGACCGTCGTTTCTGTGGTTAAGCAAAGTCTGGGCATAAACGCGTATATGAATATTGATTATATGGATCAACTTCTTCTTGAGAAAAACGCCATAACTGGGGTGTATCTGGATTCGAAGGATCAGGATATCGGCGCCAGGTTGGCTAAGGTCACAAATATCAGCACCATACAATCTCCGGGAGACATGAAAAAGCTCTTTGATCAGTATATCGGGCTTACGCTTTATTCGCTGGTTATCATGATATTTTTCGCAGGGCTAATGGGTTTCGTCATTGTCTACAATGCTACTATGATCAGCGTTTCAGAGAGAGAGATGGAGTTTTCCTCCTTAAGGGTACTCGGCTTCAGCAAGGGAGAAATTTATAGCATCGTCCTTAAAGAAAACAATGTCATCACTGTAACGGGAATCCTTTTGGGCATTCCCCTTGGCATATGGATGACCCAGAGCAGCTCAGCCTTTTTTACCACTGAGCTTTACAGTTTGACCATTACGCCGACCCTCACCATTGGTATAGCCGCTGCTGCAGCCACTATAGCCTTTGTTGTTTTGGCCCAAGCGGCAACTTTCATAAAAATCAGCAGGCTTGACTTCCTGCAGGCCCTTAAAAATAGAGTATCTTGATGGAGGAGAGACGATGGATAAGACTAAAAACAAAAAACTGAAAATCAGCAGAAAAATGTTAGGCGGAATCATAATAGCTATGATTATTGTTGTTGTTGCTGCTGGCGTTTATGTGACTCAGCTCGGAAACGCAACGCTGGTAGAAGCAGAAGTGATTAAAAATGGAACGGTTTCCCAGCTGATCAAAGAAACAGGCACCGTTGACTCCGAACATTCGGCCTTGGTAACCGCAAAATCCGTTATGGAAATCAAAAGTTTGAGCTTTCAAGAAGGGGATACGGTTAAAGCAGGGCAGGTCATTTTGAAGACGGATGTTACTGCAGCTCAGCTTACAGTAAAAAGCATGGAATCAGAAGCCGCGGGACTTCGCATCCAGTACAGCAGAGCCAAAGATACGGCGGCCCAGAACAAATTGCTCCTAGATCAAGGCGCAATCAGTCAGGACGAGTACTTAAGTGCTGTGACAATCAGGGATCAGTTGGCTGCACAGGTTTCCGCCATGAATTATTCCATTTCGAGCATGAAGGAAAATATGGATTCCGGAGGAATTACCGCGCCTATCGATGGGGTAATCACTCAGGTTTATGTTGAAACTGGGGATACAGTTCAGCCGGCTAGCCCGATACTTGAAATATCTGATTTGAAGGATCTTTTTCTGACGGCTAATTTGGTCGCTTCCGATGCCGATTTAATAAAGGTCGGCAATAAAGCTTCAGTTTATACCAAGGATTCAGTTGCGAGAGATGACAAAGCCTTTGTGCGAAAGATTCATATTAAGGCCTTTGATCTGATCTCTGACCTGGGCATCAGCCAAAAGCGGGTTAAAGTTGAGATTCAATTGGGAGACAGCGCAAAGATCAGGCTGGGAAACACCATGAATGTAGATATCACAGTTGATATGCGGGAGAACGTGCTTGTGGTCTCTAAAAAAGCCGTGTTTGAAGTTAATCTCAAAAATCATGTCTACGTCATTTTCAAAGGTAAGGCGGTTTTGCGTCAAGTAGAGCTGGGACTGAAAGGTGAAGACGGATGGGAGGTCTTATCTGGACTAACTTCTGGTGAACAGGTGATTATTTCTCCTGATAATAGCATAACAGATGGAACGAGGGTAAAAATATGAGCAAAAAGCCCCAAGTTGTCTTTGTTTGCCAGGAATGCGGCTATGAAAGCCCCAAATGGCAGGGGCAGTGTGTTTGCGGCAAATGGAACACTATGCTAGAAGAAAAAGTACAGGACGGTGCGACTGAAGATAGACGGCGCATCGTTTCGGTGGAAAGATCAAGAGCCGTTAAGATAAAAGATGTCAAATCAGGCGAGCATGACCGCATGAATACGGCTATCTCCGAACTGAACAGAGTTCTGGGAGGTGGGCTGGTTCGTGGATCCCTGACTTTGATATCCGGGGAGCCTGGGATTGGGAAATCGACGCTGATCATACAAACTGCGGCAAAGCTTGCCGAAGCATATGGCAAGGTGCTCTACGTCACCGGGGAAGAATCTGAGGAACAAATTAAGATTCGTGCGGACAGGGTTTGCAGTTCTCTATCTGAGGACCTGTTTCTGCTATCAGAGACAAATATGGAAGCCATTATTGAAATCGTAAAAGACATCAACCCAGCGTTTCTCGTTATCGACTCCATACAAACCATGTATTCGGGAGACATTACCTCGGCGCCAGGCAGCGTTTCTCAGGTTAGAATCTGCGCAAATGAATTGATGCGGATTGGTAAAACCAAGAACATCCCTATATTTATTGTAGCCCACGTCACAAAAAGCGGAGATTTGGCGGGGCCAAAGATTATTGAACATTTGGTAGACTGTGTGCTCAACTTCACGGGGGAGCGCAATCAGGAATTTCGTATATTAAGAGCCTATAAAAATCGTTTTGGCACCACCTCTGAAATCGGTGCTTTCGAAATGAAGGAAGAAGGCCTGATCGAACTAGACAACCTCTCAAGAAATTTTATGGAAGGCATGGAGCATGAATCGGAAGGATCTATGGCCACGGCAGTCTACGAAGGAACACGTCCTTTGCTTATGGAAGTTCAGGCTTTGGCGGCTCCTACAAACATTGGATTTGCAAGAAGAACGGCTATTGGCGTTGATCTGGCGAGACTAAATATGATCATAGCTGTTTTAGACCGCAAAGCCGGGGTATCCCTGATCAATCAGGACGTTTATGTCAATGTGGTTGGCGGCCTTAAGCCTGAAGGAACTTCTGTTGATTTGGCTGTTGCGCTAGCCATTTATTCGTCTTTTAAAGGACTCAAAGGCACTGCCAAAACTTTGGCAATTGGAGAGATTGGGCTAACAGGCGACCTAAGGACCATACCCAATGCGGACAAGATTGTCAAAGAAGCTGCTAAAATGGGCTTCAAAAAAATCATACTCCCCATAAAAAACGCCGAGAAGTTAAGCGACAAACCCAAGGGAATGCGCATCCTTGGCGTAACAAACTTACGGGAAGCCATCAAAGCTCAGTTCGACAAATAACTAAAAAAAGGGCATTTGCCCTTTTTTTATTCGTTAACTGTCAGTATTTTTTTCAAACTGGCAAATCTGGGCAAACCATCTTCCTTGGGAAGCTCAGTTTCACCTTGTATTAAAGGAAGGGCATAGTCGATAAAGGCCTGAAGAAGACCATTGCCGGCTGAATTAATCCATTCTTTGGGCACCTTTTTTTCCACGTTTGCCACATCAATCAAGTCCACAAGGATGGCATTACATTTATAATTAGGACCGGGCGCCCTCTCGAAGGCTACCATTTGGTCTGTGGCACCTAAAACAGCTGCCTCTAGAGCGGCTTTTCCTGCCATGTAAGCCTCTTCGATATCTGTCAAAGAACCAACATGAGCGGCGCAGCGCTGAATAAGACCGAATTCTATGCCGCGCACCTTGGCATCAAGCTTGGTGCTGGCAAAATTTGCCAGACTACCAGCAAGACCACCCATTCTGGCGTGGCCAAAAGCATCAGTATCCTTGGCTAAATCAGAAAAATAGGTGGAAATATAGGTTCCATCTTTATCTTTTATTCCCTCTGAAACAGCAATAAGCACATCGCCATCCTTTTCATAAACCCGTTTGGTGTCGGCGATAAAGTCAGCCAAATCAAAAGGAACCTCCGGAAGATAAATGAGATCTGGCCCCATACCCTTATAGGTGGCAAGAGCGGAAGCTGCGGTAAGCCAGCCCGCGTTTCTACCCATAATTTCAAGTACGGTGACTGATCCTGTGCCATAAACTTTGGCATCTCTATAGATTTCCATGCAGGTGGTGGCGATATACTTGGCAGCGCTGCCATAGCCAGGACAATGGTCCGTTCCTGCTAAGTCATTATCAATGGTTTTGGGGATGCCAACCACGCGGCATTCATAATTGTTCAGCTGGAGAAAACTGCTGATTTTACTGCAGGTGTCCATGGAATCATTGCCGCCATTGTAAAAGAAGTAGCGCACATCATATTTTGTAAAAATATCAAGGATACGTTTATAATCTGAATCATCCACCAGAAAATCCGCCAGCTTATATCTGCAGGTTCCAAGTACGGATGAAGGTGTGAATTTCATCAGGGCAAGCTCCTTTGGATCTTCAAGGCTCATGTCAAAAAGCCTATCGTCGAGAACGCCTTTGATTCCGTGGGCAGCGCCATAAACCTTTGTGATGCAGTCTTCGGAAAGGGCCGCTTCAATGCATCCTAAGGCACTGGCATTGATTACGGATGTTGGGCCGCCGGATTGACCGATTAAACAGGCCCCTATTAATTGATTAGCCATAAAAACCCTCCTTTATATTGGACAAATATTATCATAGGATTTGAAAAATTGCAACTTGCTTAATTCTTAATCCAGCGGGTACCGAATACATTTATAACCAAGCCTGCCATCACCAGTACGGAGCCAAACAGCTGCCATAGAGACAAAGACTCGCCGAGGAAAAGAACGGAGCAACTCATGCCGACAATTGGAACTAAAAGTGCGAAAGGCGCCACTTTTGATGCGGGATAACGATACATGAGCTTGCCCCAAAGGCCATAACCAACATAGGTTGCGCCATAAGCCAAATAGAATAAAGAAGCCATTGTCGGCCAGCTGAAAGTTCCAAAAGCAGACGCCCAGGATGTTAGCCCTTCAAAGAACAATGATAAAAGGCCCAAGGGCAAAATTGCCGTGGCGCCAGACCAAATGACAAGAGCCAACATGGAAAAAGGGGGAACCCCTTGAGTGGCTTTTCGCATAATCACATTGCCACATGCCCAGCTGAATGAGGCAACTAAAACGAGCCAAAATCCTAGGATGGTCATGTCGACATTATGCTGAAGACCTATGACTGCCATGCCAATGGCAGCCAGAATGAGCCCTGCCAAGTGAGTCCAACGCCAGTGCTCTCCGAGAAAAACCACGGCGAGACCTAAGGTGAAGAAGGCCTGGGACTGATGGGTCACAGAAGCAAGCCCGGCGGGCATGCCATATTTAATGCCCATGAAAAGAAAAGCAAACTGCCCGACGTTCATGGTTAAACCAAGAGCGATGAGCCATCGCCAGGACACTGGAGGTTTTTTAATAAAAAATACAGCAGGAAACGCCACCAGCACGAACCTTACTGCGCCAAGAAGCAGGGGAGGCATATCCGAAAGACCGACTTTGATGGCAATAAAATTGAGGCCCCAGATCACAACAACAATGAGACCCAAACCAATATCCTTATTTCGCATGGATGTTCTCCTATTTCGATTAGTTTAGCTTATTACCCGCATATCTTATCATTACTCTATAAATCCATCAACCATTTTAAATAATTATCAATTTTTTTCGATAATTATCAACTGTAATTTACTAATATTTTTTATTGACACTGGATTTTTGTTGTGATAAAATAAAAAATTGTTTCCTTGACATAAGGAAGGTCTATGCTCTATAATTTATATGTTATTAGGAGGCTGAAATGGTGTTTATAATTGGAGATAAAGTCGTATATCCGATGCACGGAGCTGGAATCATCGAAGATATAGAAGAAAGAAAGATTCTTGGAGAAATCAAGAGATATTATATTTTGCAGGTGCCATTTGGCGACATGAAGATCATGATTCCTGTAAGCAATACAGAGGAAGTCGGTGTGCGCAACATCGTTTCTTGCGATGAACTTTCTCCAGTAATGGTCTTACTGGGCGAAAAAGTCACGGAAATGTCGGAGAATTGGAATAAGAGATATCGTGAGAACATGGAAAAGCTAAAGACCGGAGACATTTTCGAGGTAGCAGAGGTTGTTAGGAATCTTATGCTTACAGACAGGGATAAAAGGCTTTCGACAGGCGAGAGAAAGATGCTGTCGAATGCCAAACAAATATTGATTAGCGAAATGATCTTAGTCCAGGGAATTACTCAGCAGCAAGCAGTTGATGTGATCAATTCAGCTGTTTTTAAATAAAGTCAAAAATCTAAGGAAATGGAGGTTAGAAAATGCTGAAAAAGCTACTTAGGCTCATCTTGACTATTGCAGGAGTAGCGTTTGGTTATGGTGTCTATTTATTTTTAAATCTTATTATTAGAAACCTATCGTGGAACACAAGTATTGTAATAACAGATATGGAAAGATTTTTTGCAGCTATTGTGTGTGCCGTTTTATTCGGAATTATATTTTATTTATTGACGCCATTAATCCGACGACGTGGAATGATTATAGCCAAAAACATTGAAGTTGATCTTCAAAAGATTCCATCCGGAGACATGCTTTCGGGAACCATTGGCCTGATCCTCGGCCTTGTGATTGCATTCTTCATCAGTCAAATACTGAACACATTCCAATTCTTATATATTGGACCCATATTATCCATATTCACCTACATCTTTATGGCTTACCTTGGCGTGACCATAGCTACCAAAAAAGGCAGCGATATATTGCCAACTCTGATTGCCAATAAAAGAATTAGCGGGATAACCCCCAAGGGCAAACACAAAAACAACGAAGCCATGCCTAAAATTCTTGATACCAGCGTTATCATAGATGGCAGAATTGCTGACATTATGAAGACAGGGTTTATAGAAGGCGGGATTGTCATTCCGGAGTTTGTTCTTGTAGAACTCAGACATGTTGCAGACTCTTCGGATAGCCTCAAACGAAATCGCGGAAGACGTGGTCTTGATATCTTAAACAAAATTCAAAAGGAATATGGTATCGAAATCTATAATACATCGGCAGAAAAGGGACTTGATGAAATACCCGAGGTGGATGTCAAACTGCTTAAGCTTGCTCAGATTATGAATGCTAAGGTGGTCACCAACGACTATAACCTGAATAAGGTGGCCTTGATTAAAGGTGTTGAAGTCTTGAATATCAACGAACTTGCCAACGCCGTTAAACCAGTGGTTCTTCCAGGAGAAGACATGCTTCTTTTTCTGGTTAAGGAAGGCAAGGAGAATAACCAGGCTGTCGCTTATCTTGATGATGGGACCATGATTGTTGTTGAGGACGGAAAGAGATTCATTGGGGAGACTATAGAGGTCAATGTGACAAGTGTGCTTCAAACTTCTGCTGGCCGCATGATTTTCGGAAAACCTAAGAAATCATTATAGAGTCGCGAGGTAAGACCATGTTTAACACCAAAAAAATAGCTGTCATTATCGCCGCTGCCGGTTCTGGAAAAAGAATGGGCAGCGGTATTAATAAGCAGTATCTGCATATTGGGGATATGCCGGTTCTGGGAAGGTCGGTCAAGGCATTCAACGACAATCCTCATATTGATGAGATTCTGGTTGTTTTACGAGAGTCGGAGATGGCGCTTTTTCGTCAGGAAATTATAGGAAAATACCATTTTGCCAAAATCAAAGCTTTGGTTGCTGGTGGCAAGGAGCGTCAGGATTCTGTATCCAATGCTTTAAAGCAGGTTGGACAGGATATGGATTACGTGCTGATCCATGACGGCGCCAGACCTTTAATCAAACAGGATACGATCAACGCATTAATTGAAGCTGTCGATTCCAATGGGGCTGCAGCTGTTGGGGTGCGTGTCAAAGACACCATAAAGGCTGGCAGTGGCGACTATTTTACTGGAACCCTTGACCGCGATATTTTGTTCAATATGCAAACGCCCCAGGGCTTTTCGAGAGACTTGATTTTAAAAGCTTTTAAAAATGCCGGCGAAGAGAATTTTTATGGCACGGATGAAGCTTCGCTACTTGAAAGAATTCATGAAAAAGTATATATTGTACTAGGCGATTATAGTAACATTAAGATAACAACCTTTGAAGACATAGCAGTGGCAGAGGCAATGCTGAAGATGAATCCGGACAGAAGTTCGGGAGGAGGCATCGTGCGTGTTGGAACCGGGTATGACGTTCATGCTTTTGCAGAACATAGAAAGCTGATTCTTGGCGGCGTTGAAATCCCTTTTGAAAAGGGACTGATGGGCCACTCCGATGCGGATGTTTTGCTTCATGCCATTATGGATGCTTTGCTTGGCGCCTGCGCTCTTGCGGATATCGGCAAATATTTCCCGGATACGGACGAGAATTACAGAGGCATTTCGAGCCTAATTCTTCTCGAAAAGGTGGGAGACCTCATTGGTAGTGAAGGTTACGACATCTGCAATATTGATGCGACGGTCATCGCCGAAAGACCCAAAATCGCCCCTTATATCCATCAAATGATTAAGCATATTGCCGAAGTCCTCAAAATCCAGGAGGACAAGGTTAATATAAAGGCAACAACTACAGAAGGCCTCGGATTCATTGGCAGAGAAGAGGGAATTGCTGCCCAGGCCATTGTGGCTGTAGAACAATAGTATTGGAGGACAGGATTATGAAATTATCCAGTATGCATGTGCATACACTTAGGGAAGTGCCAAATGAGGCCGAAATTGCGAGCCACATCCTGCTGCTTAGAGCGGGAATGATCAGAAAACTTGTATCCGGCGTTTATGGTTTTATGCCCCTAGGCAGCCGGGTAATCAGAAAAATCGAGGAGATTGTCAGGCAGGAAATGGACGCCAAGGGCGGTCAGGAAATACTTATGTCCGCGCTTCAGCCAGCAGAACTCTGGCAGGAATCCGGTCGATGGTACGCTTACGGGCCCGAGCTTTTCAGACTCAAGGACCGCAACGACAGAGCTTTCTGCCTCGGCCCTACCCATGAAGAAATATTTACGGATATTGTCAGAAATGAAGTCAGCTCCTACAGGCAGCTTCCGATGAATCTTTACCAGATTCAGACAAAATATAGAGACGAAAAAAGACCCAGATTCGGGCTTATGAGAAGTCGGGAATTTATCATGAAGGATGCTTATTCTTTTGATAAAGATCAGGCGGGCCTTGATAAAAGCTATGACGATATGTATGACGCCTATGCAAAGGTCTTTAATCGCTGCAGTCTTACATTCAGGGCTGTTGAAGCTGATTCGGGCGCCATTGGTGGGACCAATACCCATGAATTCACAGCGCTGTCAGACATTGGCGAAAGCGAAATTGCCTACTGTGAGGTCTGCGATTTTGCGGCCACTACAGAAAGAGCCGAATGTGTTGATGATCTTCCTTCCGAGGAAGCTTTGCTTGCGCTGGAAGAGGTTTTAACGCCTGGGACAAAAACCATCGCCGATGTGGCGAATTTTATAAAAACCGATATTAGGAAAACCATCAAAGCAGTTCTTTATAAAGCTGAAGACAAATTCATTGCCGCATTTATCAGAGGGGACAGGGAGCTGAATTTGGTTAAACTGGTAAATGCCCTAAATATTCCGGAGCATGCCATCGAATTTGCCGATGATGCTGAAATGTCGCAGATCTGCGGCTGTGTTGGCGGTTATACGGGACCAATGGGTTTGAAGAACTGCACCATTGTTGTCGATTCGGAGCTGGTTGGCATGAAAAACATGTTAGGCGGAGCCAATAAAGAAAACTACCATATTAAGAATGTCAATTACGGCAGAGACTACAAAGGAGATATCGTCAAGGATATCAAGCTCATTAAAGAAGGCGACCTGTGTCCGGGCTGTCAGGCGACGGTCAAAATGACAAGGGGCATTGAAGTTGGTCAGGTTTTCAAGTTGGGCACCAAGTATAGCGATTCTATGAAAGCATACTACAAAGATGAAGATATGAAAGAAAAAGCCATTGTCATGGGTTGCTACGGCATTGGCATAACCAGAACGATGGCGGCTGTAGTCGAGCAGCACCATGATCAGGACGGCATTATCTGGCCTATGGCCGTTGCACCTTATCATGTAATCATCACACTTGTTAATATCAATGACCCAGTTCAAACTGCCCTGGCTTTGGATATGCACGAGAAGCTTCTTAATGCAGGCGTCGAGGTGCTCCTTGATGATAGAGAAGAGCGACCAGGAGTCAAATTCAAGGATGCTGATCTTCTTGGCATTCCGATCAGAATTACAGTAGGCAAAAAAGCTGCTGAGGGTATGGTCGAATTCAAAATGAGAAGAGATCAGGAGAAAATTGAGATTTCTGCTGGCGAAGGAATTGAAAAAGCCATCGAAATTGTAAGAAGAGAGATCAAAGCGGTCGGTGACAAGGCTGCCAATTCGAAATATTAGACTGACAGTAGGCGAAAAGGCTTCCAATTCGGGCGGTTGAACGCATTACGGGTAGAAAATCATGAATACTTTAAACCAGTTCAATCAGGGATTAAGAGATGGTGTGCCTGTGATTTTCGGTTATTTGCCCGTGGGTTTTGCCTTCGGCGTCACCGCTGCCGCAGGAGGAATTCCCCCTTGGCTTGTTGTGCTGATTTCACTGACTAATTTCACCTCGGCAGGACAACTGATGGGAGCCACCCTTATAATTGCAGGGGCTCCCATTTTTGAAATTGCAGTGACCACGCTGATCATTAATATCAGGTATGTGATTATGTCCATGTCCTTTTCACAGAGAATCACGCCAAATATGCCAATTCTTGAAAAAATGGTGGCAGCCTTTGCCATTACCGATGAAATATTCACTGTAGCTTCTCTTAAAAAAGGAGAGGTGAGCTTCAATTATATCAGTGGGCTGGTCACTGGCCCATACTTTGGATGGTCCCTGGGCACCCTTCTTGGCGCCTATGCCACGAAGATCCTTCCCTTGGCTATTCAGCAGTCTATGGGCATTGCCCTTTATGCCATGTTTATTGCGCTCATCATTCCAGCAGCGAGAGAATCCTTGGCGGTGATGGTGGTCGCCGGCATTTCTGTATGTGCCTCGATTATCTTTAAAGTCACACCGCTATTGGATACCCTATCTTCCGGCTATGTGATCATGATCTGTACCATACTTGCTGCAGCATTTGGCGCCTACTTCTTTCCTAGAGAGGAGGAGGATTTGACTTGAGCATACAGACGACAATACTGGCTATTTTTGCCATGGCGCTGGTCACTTTTATACCCAGGTTTGCGCCCTTAGCTTTCTTTAATAAACCCATCGAATCAAAATATATCAGGTCTTTTCTCCATTATATTCCCTTTGCTGTTTTGGGCGCTATGGCATTCCCGGGCATATTATTTTCTGTTCAGGATATAAGAGCAGCTCTTGCAGGCACTTGTGCGGCAATTATTCTGGCATTTTTCAATAAAGGAATTATGACAGTTTCAGTTTGCGCTGTGGTTATTGTTTATGCTTTTGGAGTACTGGTCAAATGAAAACAATTTGGCAGCTTTTTTTCACCTTTTTAAAAATCGGCACCTTTACCTTTGGTGGTGGTCTTGTTATGCTTCCGGTAATCAGAGTCGAGGCAGTTACGCTTAAAGGCTGGATGACAGACTCAGAGATTGCGGATTGTTTTGCCATCGCCCAGTCACTACCCGGCGTTCTGGCGGTGAATGCTTCTATTTATATAGGGAATAAAGTCAAAGGTATTTCCGGAGCTCTTGCCGCGGCACTTGGCGTCACCTTGCCCGCATTTGTCTCTATTATTCTCGTTTTGATTTTTTTAAAAAACTATAGTGGCAATGTATATGTAATGGGAGCTTTTGAGGGAATCAAGGCGGCAACGGTTGGGCTCATCCTTGTTACAGCCTATAGTATGGGCAAAGTTATTTTAAAAGGAAAACTCGCCTATTTGATTGCGGCAGTTTCCCTATTTATTATTGTCGTTTTACAAGTCAGCGCAGTATGGGCCATTGTTTTTGGTGGACTTTCCGGCCTAACCGCCTACCTGCTTGTGAGGAGGGCGAATCATGCTTAATGCTATGGGCGCCCTATTTCTCATATTTTCTAGAATTGGTCTTTTCAGCTTTGGTGGCGGCTATGTGATGTTGCCCCTAATTTATCAGGCCATTCAGGAATTTGGCATCATGTCGGCAAAAGAGTTTTCAAATCTTGTCGCTCTATCCCAAATTACGCCGGGGCCAATTGCGGTCAATGCGGCCACATATGTGGGATATGTGTATGCAGGAATTCCGGGAGCTACCGTGGCTACCATTGGCGTGACACTACCTTCCCTTATTCTGGTTCTCGCTGTTTCCCACTATTTAAACAAATTCAAAGAAAGCAAGGCCTTAAATTCTGTGCTTGATGGCATTAGGCCTGCCACTGTGGGGTTGTTGGTTTCGGCCGTCATATTTTTGTCGGAGACCTCCATTTTTAAGAATGGAATTTTTAGCAGCGGATTTTTTCTAAATCCAACAAGCTACTTCAATTTGATTCCCATGGGCATTTTTATAATCACAATAATTCTTTTTGGCCGATTTAAATTAAGTCCTATTGGCCTTACGATTGCAGCCGGACTATTTGGTGCTTTTGTTATTCGCTGATATTTGATATACTATTGACATAAACAGGGTACCTAAAAGAGGAAGGAACAGGTGGGCTTATGTGGATTGGCGGAGTTCGCGTCATCATCCTCGATGATGAAAGCAGAGTCCTTATGGTCAAGCAATTTCATGAAGGCAGAGAGTTTTGGCTGGTTCCTGGCGGCGCAATTGATGAGGGGGAAACCTCTTTTGCTGCGGCGGAGCGTGAGGTAAGGGAGGAAACTGGACTAGAGGTCATGATTGGCAGATTGATTTGGCATATTGAAGAGGTTTCTAAAAAAAGAGGCATGAGATTTGTCAATTTCTTCCTTGGCGACATCATCGGCGGAGAACTTAAGCTCGGCGAAGACCCAGAGTTTTCTTCTGATGGCCAAGTGCTTAGAGAAGTGGCCTTCATGACTAAAGAGGAAATTAAGGCTTTGCCAAAAGTTTATCCTGAGTCGCTGAAGGATGAGCTTTGGGATATTCTCAAAAATGATCAAAATAATCACTCAATATATAAGATTAAAATGGAGGAAAAATAATATGAAAAATCCAATTATAACGATAGAAATGGAAAACGGGGACATCATTAAGGCGGAGCTTTATCCTGAAATTGCACCAATTACGGTCAAGAACTTTGTAGACCTGGCAGAAAAAGGATTCTATGATGGGCTCATATTTCACAGAGTGATTCCTGGATTCATGATTCAAGGCGGAGACCCAGCAGGAACTGGCATGGGAGGCCCGGGCCATACCATCAAGGGAGAGTTTTCAAGCAATGGCTGCCCGAACGACATCATTCACGACAAAGGCGTTTTGTCCATGGCAAGATCCATGAGCCCAAATTCTGGGGGCTCTCAATTTTTCATCATGGCGGAAAAATCCTGCCACCTTGATGGCCAGTATGCCGCTTTCGGAAAAGTGATTTCGGGAATAGAGGCGGTAGATAAAATCGTAGCAGTCAAAAGAGATAGAAATGACAGGCCGGAACAACCGCAAAAAATGATGAAAATATCCGTTGAAAAGTAGTAAATGCTACACGTTAAAAAATAATGAAATTTACGCGTTGAAAATGGAGAAGACTACAGCGTTGAAAATGGAGAAGACTACAGCGTTGAAAATGGAGAAGACTGCAGCGTTGAAAATGGAGAAGACTACAGCGTTGAAAATGGAAGAAGACTACTTTAGGTTGACTTTGTTGTAATATTATTGTAATATAGGCAAGTAAAAATATATAGGTTCGAAAGGAGGTGCACAGCAAATTCGCGTTTT